>JAUHQH010000024.1 GCA_030408485.1 Candidatus Neptunichlamydia sp.
CTACAATCCCAACCATTCAGAATATGGAGCTTTTGCTCATTAATTTTCCAAGAAGAAAGTCCTCGAATCGACTTCCCATCTAAAGCTATAACTCTCTGATTGTGTTCATTTTTCTTTCGGAGCCCTTCAAAGCCACCTAATCATACAAGCTTTAGAATCCTCCGGGTTAATCACAAAAAGAAAACTCTTCGAAAAGTATCGTGGTTGGGCGCCCTCGATGAGATATCAAGAAACTCTGCAAACCAACCTAGGGTTTCCTCACAAAACATCTCCATTTGATACCACGATTCTTGCCTAGAAAGAATCGAAACAAATGAAAAAACCAAGATGTTTACAAGGGGATATTTTTTAGATCGCTCTATTCTTCGATCATTGAAAACTGTTCAACAAGCGCCACTGTTTCTAATTGACTACTTATAATTCATTTATCCTCCTTGGAATTTTCCAAGGAGGATAACAAAATCAATTAAACTTTTGATGCGTCAGTTCTGGGGTGGACCCCTTTGATAATCCATTTTTTGTTTTTTTTGACCCGCAATAGAAGTGCTACATCTCATCAAATTCTACCTCTTTAACATCTGGAGTATATAGATGGCTCTGGAAGATTAGCGTCTTTTTTAGAAATCGATCGGCATATCAACGATATGTGAATGATCAAATGATATTACACAGAGCAATGTTTTCTTCCAGAAACCTATAAGAATCTCTGGGAAATTCTTAGTACCACTATGCTGAAAAAGAAAATTTTTATAAGATGAACGGCTTATGCGTTTTTTACTCAGTAAGCTTAATTTTCTTACAGCAACAGGGGAATGTGTCATTTTAATTTGGGAAGTGACTGTTGCAACATTTAGACGTCCTCCTAACTGGACCCTAATAAGAGAGCAACTCTATAACATTGGAGTCTTATCCCTACCGGTTGTCGCGATGACCGGATTTTCAACGGGACTTGTCCTAGCAGCACAGTCTGTCTTTCAACTCAGTGATAAAGGGTTGGCAGGAGCAACGGGACTGATGGTAGGAAAGGCGATGATTACTGAGCTCGGCCCTGTTTTAACAGCCTTTATGGTCACAGGTCGCATCGGAGCTGCTATGTGCGCAGAGCTTGGAACAATGCGGGTCACAGAACAGATCGACGCATTGGAAACAATGGCCGTTAATCCGAACCGCTATTTAATCGCTCCACGGTTTCTTGCGGGGATGCTAATGATGCCTCTTCTCACCGTATTCAGTATTTTTATGGGGATATTTGGAGGGTACTTGATCGCGGTCTTCTACTTTAAGATGCCCCCAACGACCTATTTTGATCCCATGCCTATTTATATTACGAACTTTGACCTGTTGATTGGGATCGTAAAAGCTTTCTTCTTTGGAGTTTTGATCGTCACGATTTCTTGCTTTAAGGGAATACATACTTCTGGAGGAGCCGAAGGGGTGGGACGCGCTACAACAAACAGCGTTGTTGTTTGCTATACCTTTATCCTCTTCACAAACTTCCTGATTACTCTTGGCCTGAATATGCTCGAAAATGCTACAGGGTGGTTTTCATGATCGAGATTGAAGACCTCTGGAAATCTTATGAAGGAAACCAGGTTTTAAAGGGACTCTCATTAGAAGTTAAAACTGGAGAAACTCTCGTCATTCTTGGCCGATCAGGTGTGGGAAAAAGTGTCTTACTGAAACATATCATCGGAATTGCTCATGCAGATCGTGGATATATAGAAGTCGATGGGATTAGAGTTTCTGATCTGTATGGGGAAAAACGATACTCTGCCACGCGCCATATGGGAATGCTCTTTCAAGGCGCTGCTCTTTTTGACTCAATGAATATCGAGGACAACACGGGTTTTTTCTTAAAACAACATGGAAATTTAGACTATGGAAAAAAGTATTCCAAAAGGGAAATCCAAGACAGAGTTGATGAAGCGCTCCGAATAGTTGATCTAGAAGGAACACAAAAGAAAATGCCATCCGATCTTTCAGGTGGAATGCGTAAAAGAGCCGGTCTTGCGCGGTTAATTGTTTACCGCCCAAAATATTTATTATATGATGAACCGACAACGGGCCTTGATCCGATTACTGCTATGCAAATTAATGAGCTCATTGTTAAAACACAGGAAGAGCTTCAAGCAACGAGTATTGTCGTTACACATGATATTGTATCTGCACTATATGTCGGCGATCGATTAGCTCTTCACAAAGAGGGCGAAATTGCATATATCGATACACCAGAGCCCTTTTTAAAGATTGATGACCCTATTATAGAGTTTTTAAGAAGAACAATACCAGAAGATTCAAGAACCTTTCAGGAGAAAAAAAGATGGTTGATTACATGAAGAACATGCTCATTGGCCTATTTGTCGTAGCTGCCTGTGCACTGATTGTTGGAATTATTCTTTTTCTTGAGCCCAGCGTTGGAGATGGGAAAGAAACACTCGTTGTCCGCTTTTCCAACATCAATGGTCTTTCTCTTGGAACAAGGGTCATGTTTGCTGGGAAACCTGTTGGAGAGGTCGTTGCAATCGAACAGATCAAACAGGCTAGAGAACAACCGACGGATGAACTAGGACAGGTCTATTTTTACCAATTCATCCTTCATGTCGACTCAAGTGTCCATGTATATAATACGGATCAAATTATCGTTCAAACATCAGGATTGCTTGGTGAAAAATCGATTGCCATTATCCCCCGTTCTCCCCCTAAAGGAGTCAAACCCATACTGATTACAGCCAGCACCGTTGTTTATGCAGAATCGATCGATCCCCTTGAAAGTGCTTTTAACGAACTGTCTCAACTCTCTGACAAAATAGAAGAAACCCTTGATAGAGTCACTGCTTGGATTGATCAAAATGGGCAAGAGTTAGGTGCAAGCATTCAATCTTTCGATGATGCGATGAATGAAACTTCGATTGCATTTGCTCAGTTGAATAAAAGCAATCTCATCGGTGAAGTTAAATCAGGGATCCAGGATTTCTCTGCTGCTATGCGAGAGGTCCACTACGCACTTGATCAAATGAATGCCGATGATCTCTTCAACAATCTTGGAATCACGATGAGAAATACCCGTAACGCCTCCTATTCTTTCAAACAGTTGATGGATAATGTTGCTCTTGGAAAAGGGACGATTGGAAAGCTTTTTGTCGATGATGATACGTATCTTCGAGTCACAGCCATTTTAAGTAAGCTCGATACAATGATGAATGATGTGAATCATTATGGCTTCCTCTTTAACCTGAATAAGGAATGGCAACGAACGCGCCTAAAGCAAGCAACCATCTTGAATGCCTTGAATACCCCTCAAAACTTCCGCGACTATTTTAACAAAGAAGTCGATCTTATCAATACTGCGATGTCACGCTTATCCATGCTTGTCGATCGTGCTGAAAACAGTCCAGAACGGGAGAAAATTTTCGAGAAAAATCTCTTCCGAAAAGACTTTGCAGAGCTACTGCGCCGCTCTCAAGCTCTATATGATAATCTTAAGTTATATAATGAACAGCTGATGGAAGCAGAGCAAGTGGCCCAGTAATACCATTTATCAAAAATAATATGTGGAATTGGGTTTGATCTTTTCGGCTAGAATTGCTTTTTCGATCTTACTAGCCAACATATGGTTAGATTCGATCTCTAAAAAAAAGCAATTTTATCATGAAGGTCTCTGCGCCACTTCTTAATATTATTTTTGATAAATGGTGTCAATTGTAACTTAAAATCTGAGCTTTTGCTCAAGAAATCGGAGGTCATTTTGGCAGGAAATGCGGATATCGGACTTATCGGACTAGCAGTCATGGGACAGAACTTAGTCCTTAATATGAATGATCATGGATATAAAGTCGCTGTTTTCAATCGGACAATATCAAAAGTTGATACTTTTTTAGAAGGACCTGCTAAGGGGACTGAAGTTGTGGGGACCCATTCCCTAAAAGAACTAGTTGGAGTTTTAAAACGCCCACGAAAGGTGATGATGATGATTCGTGCAGGATCGTCTATCGATGAAATGGTTGGAGAGCTTCTCCCTTTCCTTGAAAAAGGAGATATTATTATCGATGGAGGAAATAGTCACTTTCCCGATAGTGAAAGACGTTTTAAAGATCTCAAGGAAAAGGGAATTCTTTTTATTGGAACAGGCATTTCTGGAGGAGAAGAAGGGGCAAGATATGGCCCTTCGATCATGCCTGGAGGAAATCCCGATGCTTGGCCTGAAGTCAAGCTGATCTTCCAAGCCATTGCTGCCAAGTCAGAAAACGGTGAATCCTGTTGCGATTGGGTAGGAGAAGGAGGTGCAGGCCACTACGTTAAAATGGTCCATAATGGGATTGAATATGGCGATATGCAAATTATCTGCGAAACCTATGAACTTCTTTCTTCTAACCTGGGAATGGAAGCGGAAGAACTTTCCAAAACGTTTAATGAATGGAATCAAGGGGAGCTCAATAGTTACTTAATTGAGGTTACAAGCCAGATCTTTGCTTTTAAAGATGAAGATGGAAAGCCTCTGGTTGAGAATATCCTGGATGTTGCAGGTCAAAAAGGAACGGGAAAGTGGACAGGGATTAGCGCTCTCAATATGGGAATCCCTGTCACTTTGATTGGAGAAGCTGTTTTTGCACGCTGTCTTTCTGCTCTCAAAGACCAACGTGTTGAGGTGAGCAAACACTTTAAAGGACCAGATAAAACTTTCAAAGGAGATAAAAAGCAAATGGTCAGCGATATTAAAGATGCCCTCTATGCTTCAAAGATCATTAGCTATGTGCAAGGCTTTATGTTGATGCGGGGTGCTGCCAGTGAATTTAAATGGAATCTTAACTATGGTTCTATTGCGCTCATGTGGCGAGGAGGATGTATTATCCGCAGTCGCTTCTTAGGAGAAATTAAAAAAGCATTTGATAAGACCAAGGATCTTGAAAGCCTTCTTCTCGATGAGTTTTTTAAAGGAGAAATTACCAAAGCTGAAGAAGGTTGGCGCCGTGTCGTCTCTCATGCGGCTGAGTTCGGTGTTCCTACTCCTTGCTTTAGTACCTCACTTTCCTTCTTTGACGGCTATCGTTCGAGCCGACTTCCTGCGAATCTTCTCCAAGCGCAAAGAGATTTCTTTGGGGCTCATACCTATGAGAGGGTAGATCAGCCTCGTGGGAGGTTTTTCCATACCAATTGGACTGGGACTGGAGGAGATGTAAGTTCTGCAACCTATAATGCTTAATAGAGGGGCTCACCTTCTTGCCCCTCAATGTATAACTGAATCATCTCATCTGTAATATTTCCTGAGCTCACCGCTAAATTAAATAAATAACCTCTGTCTCAGAAATGCCTTCCCCAGGAAATCTTCTTCAAGTGCGGAAACTCCACCAATATTACTCTCGAGTTAATCCCTTTTAACCGTTGCATCACTTTGTCTTTAATGCTTGCGTATCGACTTATAACTGATAAATATGTAAACATGATCAAAAGCTGGAAGATCATGGTCTAAATGATCTTTTCTTTGCCTTAAAACCGAGGGTTTTCAACCATCTCTGGATGAGACAATAATGTATAGAATTAGATTTGATCTTTTCGGCTAAAATTGCTTTTTTAATCTTACTAACCAACATGTGGTTAGTTTCGATCTTTAAAAGCAATTTTATCATGATAATCTCTCTGCCACTTCTTACATCTCCTATTTCAAACAAGGACTGAGATACATTCTAGACGCTATCATATATCTCAAGAAAATAGAGCTATTATGGAAATATTTGAATTTTGTTAGGTATTTAAGATCAGCATACTTAATTGATGGTGTAATAAGTATTCTTGATGCATTTTAATAATATGGAAAAAACATTGAAGCTAGGAAAGTATTTTGGATCGGGACTGCGCCGATTCTTTTCAGGAATAATGCTTAGTCGTGTCAGTGGATTGGGACGAGATCTATCTATGGCCTATGCTTTTGGAGACCATCCCATGGTTGCTGCTTTCATTGTTGCTTTTCGATTTTCAAATGTCCTAAGGCGTTTCTTTGGAGAAGGACCCCTTCAGTCGGCTTTTATTCCACAATTTGAAGAACTTAGGAATCGGGATCCAGAAGAAGCTTATGCTTTTTTCCGAAAACTCTCGATGATTATTGGAGGATTAACCTTGATTGTCATTGCAATTGGAGAAATTGGTATTCGGGGAAGTTTAAGTTTATGGTCAGAGAGGAATCAAGAGATTTTGGTTCTCACAAAATGGATGCTTCCCAGCCTCTTTTTTATTTCTATTTATGGACTCAATGTTTCCTTTTTGCAATGCCATAACCGCTTTTTTATCTCGGGCATGGCCCCGTTCTTATGCAATATGATGTGGATTGCAGGAGCTTTGACATTAAAAAATCTCCCGATGGATCGAGCGATGCTTGGCTTAGCAAAATTTGTCCTTATAGGCTTTATCATTCAATGGATGATCACTGCTTTCCAGATGCTTAGTCAAATGGGAACAAAAAAATGGCTGATGAAAGATCTTTTTCATCCTGAGGTGAAAACGCTTGCCAAAACTTTTAGCTTAGGGGCATTTGGAGTGGGGGCAATGCAGATTAACTCTTTTCTCGATGCGATTTTTGCAAGATGTGCTCACATTAGCGGCCCTGTTTACTTATGGTATGCAAACAGATTTCAGCAACTTGCTTTAGCTATTTTTGGGATTGCTGCAGTCAATACTCTTGTTCCGGTCTTATCTCGCGCAATTAAAGGGGAAGAAATAGAGCGGGCAAAAGGGATTTTCTCGTTTGGATGTCGGCGTGTGATATTGATCATGATTCCGATGACTTTTGCCATTTGTATCTTAGGATTTTCAGCCATCAACCTAGTTTTTGGTAGAGGGAACTTTACTCTCTATGCTGTCAATCAAACGATGGGATGTTTAGCGGCTTATGCACTGGGACTCTTACCATCAACCCTAGTAATGTATTATTCAGCAGTCCTGTATGCAAAGGGCAACTTTAAGGCACCCGCCCTTTTCTCAGTGATGGCAGTGGGTATTAATATTGCTTTAAATTCGCTTTTTGTTTTTGGATTGGAGTTAGGGCCCATCTCAACGGCTTTAGCAACAAGCATCGGAGCTTGGTGCAACTTTATTGCTTTGCGCTCCAGTCTAAAGAAAAAAGGCTGGACGATTGAGTATCGATGGAAGGAACTTTCTCTCCTTGTAGGAGGAGTCCTTATAGCAAGCGCACTGACATACAAAGTAGGACTTTTATTTTCCGATAAGATTTACAGCTTCGTCATTCCTGGATTGATTTTTGTAGTCTTCTTAGGACTTTATGGACTCGCTTTTAAGAATCGCCTTTTCGATGATCGCACCTCCGAGGCAAAGCTCTCCTTGGTAAAAGACCACTGATTGCCGAGGTGTAATAGCGCGTTGATCTTCATCAAAGGAAACCATCAATTTTTCTCCTTCTTTTTCAACAGTACAAAGCATCTCAACTTGGCGATAGCGAATCTTAGCTTTGCATCTTAAGGGAAAAATAGGAGTTTCATCAACCCAAGAAGCCTTTGTTGCAGAAAGTGCAGGAGCAAAAAGAGCAGGATGATTTTCTCCCTGAGCTACGATAAGCTTGCGGTTTTCTTTATCTTTCCCAACAACAAACCAGGCATCACCAGGTCCTCCTATTCCTATTCCTTTACGTTGCCCAATCGTATAGTAGTAGATGCCATCGTGAGTTCCGATTTTTTCTCCTTTAACGGTCACTATATCCCCCGGTTCATGGGGAATATACTTTTCTAGAAACTCACGGAAATTCCGTTTTCCAATGAAGCAGATTCCCGTACTGTCTTTTTTATTGAAGACAGGAAGGTTTCCCTCCTCAGCTATTTTGCGAACCTCTGATTTCTCCATATGTCCAATTGGAAACAGCACCTCTTCTAAAACCGCTTTTTTTACGGTATATAGAAAATAACTTTGATCTTTTCCTTGGTCTTGACCTTTAAGGAGTTTTCCGTCTGATGTTTGGCAATAATGACCAGTAGCTAGAAGATTAGCACCTAAAGCTTTTGCTTTATGAAACAGGACCTTGAACTTGATCTCTCTGTTGCAGAGGATATCAGGGTTTGGGGTGTCTCCATGCTCGAGCTCTTTCAGAAAGTGAGTGAAGACATTTTCCAAATACTCTTTAGCAAAATTTACGCTGTAAAAAGGGACCCCTAAACGATCGCAAACAATGCGAGCATCTTCAGCATCTTTTTCAGCAATACAAGCGCGACTTTCATCTTCCTCTTCCCAGTTTTTCATGAAGAGCCCAAAAGGGTCGTGATCTGCTTGTTTTAAAAGGTAAAGGGATGTCGCAGAGTCGACCCCTCCCGATAGAGCCACAGCAATTTTCATGGAGCCATTTTACACCTTTTCAGGATTAGTTCAAACGGTATAGAGAAAATTTATACAGCTCTCGTACAAACAAGAGGGTCATCGGACGTTCATTCAAGTGGTGATGTGTAGAAAGAAGGGCCGCGCGATAATTAATAGATTTCCTAAATATCTTTTCCTTTTTCTCCTTCTTTAAAAACCCCTGCTTCTTGCTCTAAAACTTCATCTACCGAAGCCTTCCGTTCCTTCAATTTTTTTCGATTTATTTTCCCCGAACTGTGTTAAGAAAGTAGCGAGCTGTGTGCTTTAAGCGAAAAAGAAGACCAAACGGAAAGTTTACTTTAGGAAGCTGGTCTCCATTGACTCTATAGAGAATTTGATTTGCATTTTTCCATGAAATATTGAGAGCATTGCCAATCCGAAAGATGTACTGGTAGTGTTTTTTTGCAATAGAATGAACTTTTTTATTCCATAAACCAAAAGGGTAAACAAAGGAATTCACAGAAACACCTAGCTTTTCTTCAAGAAGTGCTTTTGAAGTAGAGAGTTCGTTTTCGGGGTCGATATGGTTAGAGGTCATTGGGCGATGATGAAGAGAATGGGATGCGATTTGAATCAGAGGGGAGTGTGCTAACTCTTTCAATTCATTCCAGCTGCAAAAAGCTGGAGAAGGAATCGAGGGAGTTTTGTTTGGAAAGGTTTGAACCTTTTCTAGTCGCTTTTCAGGAGATAGGTTTGTTTCTTCAGGGATATAAGCGGTAGGAACAGCTAAAAGAGCTTTTAGCTGATACTTTTTAAGTAAAGGAAAAATGCTATGATGGAAATCAAAAAAAGCATCATCAAACGTAAGACAAATTGAGAGTTTGTTACTAAGAGGTTCTCCAGGAAGAACAGTAGGATAGCGAGGTGCAATCCATTGAAAGTGATCCTCTAAAGTTTTAAGAGGGTTGGCATATTTACTATTACCGATCTTGTGATAAAGAAGAGCGAGAAGCATAGGTAAGCTTTAAATATTTATAAAAGGTTGTTTGGGCATTATACACAGAAATGATATATCCCTCTTTTCCTCCAAGGAATCCTTGTTTCACTATATATGATTTAATGAAGGCGAAAGACCCATGAACAACAGCTTTGGTAAAAGAGGATTTTTTCTTGTGAGCATTTTGTTGAACAAAAAGATTAGAATATTTTTCCATCTTGAGTAAGAAGTCAGAGATCGATCGGTAGGAATAGTGCTTGACAGGAGAGTGGAGTTTAATTTCAGAAAGTCCAGATGTTTGAATCTTCTCATGTACTTGATCATCGGTAAATGAAGTGGCTTGCTTATTGTAAAGACGGATATGGCGATCAGGATACCATCCACACCATTTAATATGTTTCCCATTGAAGTGGTTATTGAAAGGGAAGGAATACACCTTTTTCATATCGAGCTGTAGCGATAGAATTTCTTGGGCAAGCTTAGAAGTAAGCACTTCATCGCTATCTAAAGAGAGGATCCAATCATTCGACGCGTGATCAGCTGCTAGGTTATGGAGAGGCCCAAACCCCGTGAAAGGAGAATGGAGAACCTTTACATTGGGGTAAAGCCCAGCAATTTCGAGGGTTGCATCGGTTGATCCTGTATCGAGAACAATAACTTCATCAAAATTCTTGGCTGATTCCAATACAGAACCGAGCGTTTCTTCGTTATTTTTTGTTAAAATCGTTACTGTAATCATATGTACAGCATAACATAAATAGGATTTGCAGAGGAAACCAATTTCTTTTATAACACGACTTTAGTCCGATCCCTCGTTCTATCTAAGAGCTCCTTATGAACGGGTTTTTTCATAAATAGAATAAGAGAGTTTGCTATCGAGGAATTGCGAAGAATCAGTTTGCAAGCTTTATGCAGGCCTTGGCTGCAACTTAAAGAGGCTAACCGTTCTAGACCCTTCAAATTTGATTCTCTCCTAGGGAGAGATGTGTCTAAATGAGCTGGATTTTTCAGTTCTCAACATTTAAAAACTACAAAATCTATCAAAAACCGTCCAAAAGGACCTATTTTTTACAAACCCAACACTTTTGTACTCGGAAAGTCTCTAAGTCTCTTTAGTTCTAAACAGCCCCATAATCACAAGATAACACGGACGGTAATTTAGCAAGTCTCACATGTGAAGTAAATCCTATCCCATCTACCAAAAAATAGACATACTCTTTAATCGATCACAAGAATTCTCTTAAGATTTTTGAAAGATAAGGTATCAAGGGCTCGGTGTTCTCCTCATATATTTTGCCAATGTCTCTTCCCTTAGCTCGATGTTTTTTGATTTTTAAAGGACCAACTCCTGTTTGAATATCTCTTTCAGGAAGATACCTATTTCTTGTAACGATCCTATGACTCTGTTCATCTTTTACATCACAAAATTGTGTTGTTCTTTAAGCCTCTCCATGCCTTTTGCAACAAGTCGCAACACCCATCGACGCAACGTAATGAAAACGATCTGACTGTGACTTGTTGTTTATTTTTTCCCACTTTTAAGTGCCCTAGGGTGCTGAAAAAAGTTGACCTTTGCATTTTGAAGTTGGATATCTTATGGTGTTTTCATATAACCGATGAATCATAAACCAAACTATATTTTTGATAAATGGTATAACAGTCTCATTAGATGCCAACCTCCAACAGGTTACTCTTCTAGAGCGTGGAGTAAGAACAAGAACCAACAAAAATTAATCAATCTTTTGAGGGAGTTTGTTTCGTTTTCTATGAACGATATAGTAAGCTCCAAAACCGACAAAAGCTAAGCACCAGATGGTAAACCTTGGAGAATTAAAGAAGGGGTAGTCGACCTGGTTTAAAGGGCCTAAACGATTCCCGATCGGCCAAAAGATAAAGGAAGGAGCGCCTCGAATGTTTTGCTCAGGAACAAAACCAAAGCCTCGACTATCGCCACTCATTGCATAGTTATCTCCAAGTACCATATATTTCTGTGCAGGAACTGTAATTCCATATTCTTGAATGAAGTCCTTGTCGATTTCCCCATTTTGTAGAAGGGGAGGTCCTGGATCATCAAAAGGGATATGAGGACGATAGGAGGGAGCATTGGATTGTCTTAAGTATTCTTCGTTGATAAAGCTAATAAGGGTGGGATCTTCTTTGGTCATTAATGGAGCTCCTATTGCATAGAGATCACCGTTGCGATAGTAAACATAACGAGAAGGGAGAAGATACTGGTCTTTGGTATAGGGCGCGTAGTAGTTAATGAATTCAATGCCTAAATTATAAAGGAGCTGGATCCGTTCGGGATTAAAAGTATATAGAGGATGATCTTTTGGTAGTTCCTTAATGGTTCCTCCGAAATGAACTTGATATCCCTTTCCATAGTAAAACTCATAGGTTCCGTCGGGGACTCCTTTAAGCTCAGGACAGATCTTACAATCTTTTCCAGCTTTGATTGGAGATCCATAGCGTGAGGCTTTTCCATCTTTAACGATGAAACGAGCGGTATAAAGATTGTCCATCAACGTTTTTAAATGAGACTCTGTGAGAGGGATAACCGAAGAAGTTGTTCCAACGCTTAGTATTAAACGTCCCATATGATCTTTATCGATCTTCGGGTATTTTGTTGAAGGATGGTGGATAATCTCCATATAAAGAGGGGCATCTTTGATTTGTGTTTGAGGGAGATCAGTATAAGCTTTTACCTCCTTTTTTGTGAGAAGTCGAGCGATTCCATAACCTTTAAATCCCCAGAGGTTGTAGTAGTCATCTTCTTGTTTAAATGGAGGAAGGAGTTGCCCAATTGGTTTATGTGTTGCTGATAGCGAAAGTTTTGCAATAGAAATATCCATTTGTCGAATAGTAATCGGTGCATAGATCTCTCCAGTAGGCTTGGAAGGAATCTTCATTTTTCCATTAAAGTGGACGTAGGGAACATGATCGATTTTACTTAAGAATTTGGGATTCAGTTCCTTTGAAATATCATTTCCCTGTTTGTCAATCCCAAAAATTTGTCCTCCATAAAAATAGAGAACATCTCCAGGTTTTCCGATTAATCGCTTAACAAACTGTTTTTTTCCTGGGAAAAGATAAAAATAAACGGTATTTACATCATGAATGTTCATTCCTGCTCCAGTGAAGATGACCACTCCATTTCTTGGAACAAGGTTGGGATCGAAATAAAAATGGCCTCGTTTAAGGGGAATATTGATTCCAAAAGTTGTCTTAGAAACCACTAATCGATCTTTTTCTTCCAATGTAGGACGCATCGATCCCGTCGGAATCTCATAAAGTTCAAACCACATTGTCCGAATGGCAACAGCGACTAATAAGGCGGAGGCAACCCCAATAATAAAGTCGCATCCCCGTTCAAAGGAACTCTTTCTTAGATGGAGAGAAAAAAGTCGCTCAGCTTCTTTAGCAAGACGATCAGCATTTTCACGATCTTTTTCGAGGATTTCTTCTTGAAGTTGATTAAGGGTATTTGCGATTTCTCTCTGAACAGGTTCGAGGAGTTTTTTCTTATTCCTTCGGTAAAGTTTCAGAACATGTCTAAAAACATGAAGGGATTTTCGTAAAGGGTATCTTTTCATAGAATTAATTCTATGTTACTTACCTCAATTCTTTCAATCATTTATCAAGTGTTATACCATTTATCAGAAATGATGTAAGAAATAGCGCAGAGATTTTCATGGTAAAATTGCTTTTGTATATCGAAGCTAACCATATATTGGTTAGTAAGATAGCAAGTATCCATAACCGCTTATTGGTTGAAAACGATACAGCATAGAATCCAACAGGGATTACCTCTCTTCATCCTCAATGTCAATCGTTGAGCTGTCCTCTCTCTTCCTTTACCCTCTCCTGACTCTGTTGTGACCCCATTCTTTACAGGGCAATATAGACTGCAGTCATTATTTTTTGCAATGAGAGGTTTTGCTATTTAAACTCTTTATTTATGTAAGAGGCGATATTTTTTCTTAGCCACTTCTTTCTGGTTTGGAGAAATAAAAGAGCGTTTTTTACTTGAAACGATGGCTTTTGGATAGCAGCGCATCTTTTCTATTGTTGTCCTAGGGAAAAACTTTGAAAGAATCGCTGGAACTTCATCTCCACGTTCAGTCATTTGACTAGCACTATAAAGACATAGGCCGACACCATTTCCTTCTCCATAGCCCTCAAAAAGAGCGATATTTCCTTTAATGCTCACATTGAAGTCATTACTTTTAAGCTTATCTTTTCCTAGCTTTTCTTGAAGGGTTGCAAAATCAACATCTTCGGTGTGAGATCCATCATGAAGGCGTGTTGCATAAACTTTTCCAGATACGTGGTCAATAAACAGGTCGATTCCAGTCACTCGGTTTGTCTTAACAACCTTTGCTAACTCTTGAGTATCGACTGTTAGAGACCAGCGAGAATCTTTACGATTTTTAATCGCAAATTTTGACTCAACCCCTTCAGGTGTCATAGTGTTCTTTCTGAAAATAGAAGAGTAGCTAGCAGTTTTTCCTCCGCAATGCTCTGTCCAAGACCCTGGAAAGGGTTGATCTTCATAGGTCATCACAAGATATTTTGTATTATCAACAGCTCGATCTATTGCGAGGTTCTGAAGAATGAGAGCGTTGCCATGGTATCCTGCTTCCTCCTTAGTGATGTGCCAAAAAGCATCGTAATTGAGGAGAGTTTTGTAATAAGCGTCCGTTCGCGCAATAATTGCAATCGCATCAAGGATATTAGAGGGAAGAGTTGGAGAGACATGTTCGTTGAGAATGGTTTTAACATAGGTTTCGACATCCACTTCATTAATAATGCTTAATGTATTTTCGATATTGTAAACTTCAATGGTTCCACGGTACTGGACACCATTGATCAAAAAGGTTGTTTCTGGGCTAGTGGGAACGACTTGAAGTTGGTAAATTCCTAAAAAGTTTTCACCCCACTTAATCCCTTCTTCATGTGGGTAAAGATAGAAACGTTTGCCCCATCTTCCAGAACTTTCCTTTTTTCCATTTCCTGGATTGTAGATAGCGTAAGGTCCTTTTGCTTCAAGAAGAATTCCGTCAGTTCTCTTTTCTAAAAGAAGTTTGATGGTTGCTGGCTTTTCAGCACTCACATTGGTTGAGGGGGTCTTTTCTTCAGTAAAAGCAAGGAGAGGCAAAAAGAATAAAAATAAAAGAAATTTAGCTTTCATCGAGCATTTCTCCAGAAAATTGATTAGGAGTTGTTGAGCGTCCTAGATGTTGATAGGCCAGTTTAGTCACTTCTCTTCCTCGCTGGGTACGCTTAATAAAACCCTGCATGATAAGGAATGGTTCATTCACCTCTTCAAGAGTTGATGATTCTTCTCCAATAGCCGCTGCTATTGTGCTAATTCCAACAGGGCCACCTTCGTGATGATCAATAATATGCTTTAGCATCCGTTTATCCATTTCGTCAAGGCCAAGGAAGTCGATATCTAACATTTCAAGCGCAGTACGTGTTGTAATTTTGTCGAGTTTATTGTCACTACGCATCTGGGCATAATCGCGGACCCACTTTAAAAGGTTATTAGCGATTCGTGGAGTTCCTCGAGAACGTTTAGCAATTTCTAAGATCGACTCATCATTGATTTCTACTCTTAAGATTGAAGAAGAACGAGCAAGGATATCTGCCACAAAGTCTGAGGAATAGTAGTCAAGGCGGCAGGTGAATCCAAACCGAGATCTAAGAGGAGCACCCAACAGCCCCATTCGAGTTGTTGCTCCTACAAGCGTAAAAGGGTTAAGTGTCACTTGAAGACTTCTTGCTTGAGGGCCAGAATCAAGTATCAGATCAAGTTTAAAGTCTTCCATAGCAGGGTAAAGATATTCTTCAACTGTTCGGTTTAGGCGATGGATTTCATCGATGAATAGAATATCTCCCTCTTTTAAATTGGTCAAAATTCCTGCAAGATCAGCGGGTTTCTCAATAGCTGGGCCAGAGGTTATGACAAGATCTGTTCCCATCTCGCTTGTTAGGATGTGAGCTATTGTTGTTTTACCAAGCCCTGGTGGGCCATGAAAAAGAGCATGGCCAAGGGCTTCGTTTCGCTTTTTTGCTGCGCCAGCAAAGACCTTGAGCTTTTCAATGGCAGCAGGCTGCCCAATGAATTCATCCAAACAACTTGGACGGAGTGTTAACTCTAGCTTATTGTCTTTTTTTTCCCATGAGGATTGTATGAATGGAGGTTTTGTCATTTTTCAATCACTTGATTAACTTGGCTACATAAGAAAAGAGTAGCAAGAAAAGGATTTCAAGCGCTATATCTAATCTCAGAACACCGGACTTTTTTTGTTTAAGGGGCAAGCAAGGCAAAGATAAACTTTCTTGAACAACGAAATTTATAGCGAAAGAGCTGTGAATGAGGAAGAAAGGAAGTTTTTCGAAGCAGCAGCTGTCATATAAGAAAAAAACACCGTGTTCTGAGATCTAGTCTATAAAACGAAAAAGCTTAAAATAGTGGTGGTAAAATGAGTTTACAATCAGATAAATGGATTCGAAAAATGGCATTAGAAGGGATGATTGAACCCTTTGCCCATGCGCAAGTGAAGAGCATTGAAAATCAGAAAATTGTTAGTTATGGTCTCTCAAGCTATGGATACGATGTGCGCGTAGGAAATCGTTTTAAAGTCTTTACCAATGTTCACAATACGATTGTCGATCCTAAAAACTTTAATGAAGATACCTTTGTTGATATTGAAGGGGATGTTTGCATTATTCCTCCTAATTCTTTTGCCTTAACAAATACCGTTGAATACTTCCGGATTCCTAGAGGGTGTCTAACGATTTGCATAGGAAAATCGACTTATGCAAGATGTGGTATTATTGTGAATGTCACTCCCTTTGAGCCAGAATGGGAGGGGCATGTAACGATTGAGGTCTCGAATACAACTCCACTTCCTGCTAAAATCTATTCAAATGAAGGGATTGCTCAGGTTCTTTTCTTTGAAGCTAAAGAAGTTTGTGAAATTTCCTATGCAGATCGTGCAGGAAAGTATATGAAGCAAACTGGGATCACTCTCCCAACAATATAATGAAGAGTGGCTGGGTCCAGATTTTTTTAAAAAACTGGTGGGTAATTGCTTTTGTATTAATGGCTTATGGTTTTTATCTCCAAGCCATTCATAAAAAAAATCGTCTAGTTAAGGCTTTGCAAGAAAGAGTTGATCATTTATCTCAAGCAAAAAGGGAAGGAGAAGAAGAAAAAGAAGAACTCGTTCTACGTATCCAAAGTCAGGAAGATCCTGAATGGTTAGAACTGGTATTAAAAGCAAATCTTGGAGTGACTGGTGAAGGAGAGTTGAAGGTGGTATTTGAATGACCCTTCCCTTCCTTATTGTCATTCTTGCAATTTTAATCTTTAGCTCTGGGTTTTTATCCGCATCCGAAACAGCTCTTTTTTCCCTTTCTTCAATGAAGGTTCGTGCTTATCGCCATGGCTCTGATAAAAGAGGGCATTTAATAGCACGTCTCCTTTCAAAACCAAGAAAGCTCCTTGTGACGATTCTCATGGTTAATGTTTGCGTTAACATTTTAGTGCAAAACGTTGTTTCGGGAATTTTTGGAACCTTCTCAAGTTGGACTCTTACGGTGGGTGTTCCTCTCCTTTTAACATTGATTTTTGGCGAAGTGATTCCCAAGTCCGTTGCCTATCCTAAAAATACTTTTATTGCCTATCATTCTGCCTCTGTTCTCAGGGGGGTTGAATGGTTTTTAAAACCCCTCCGTGATGGGATTACTTTTATTACATCAGGAATTTCTAAATTTTTCTTTTTTTATCTGAGGAAAGAAAAAGAAATTGGGATCGAAGAACTCAAGCTGGCG
Source organism: Candidatus Neptunichlamydia sp. (assembly GCA_030408485.1). Lineage (GTDB taxonomy): Bacteria > Chlamydiota > Chlamydiia > Chlamydiales > Simkaniaceae > Neptunichlamydia. The sequence continues at coordinate 17,132 of JAUHQH010000024.1, forward strand.
CTTCGGACGTCTCAAGAAAAGGGAGCCGTATCAACCGAAGAAGCAAAACTTGTCAGAGGGTATCTTAATTTAGAGGAAGACTTAGTCAAAGAGTTGATGTGTCCTAGGAATGAAGTCCTCTTTTTTGATGTCAATGAACCGATTTCAAAATTGATTCGCCTGTTTGTAGACGAAGAGTGTACACGGGTACCCGTTTGCAATGGTGATTTAGAAAATATTTTGGGAATCATGACGGGAGGAAGTTTTTTTCTTCATCGAGATCATTTTAAATCTTCCCATGACATTATTCCTTTTTTGCGGAAAGCCCACTTTGTTCCTGAGTCGATGATAAGTCGAGCTCTTCTAAAGTACTTTTATGAGCATGAAGAAACGATTGTAGTCGTTGTTGATGAATATGGCTCTGTTTCAGGGCTCATTGCTTTAGAGGACCTTCTCGAAGCCGTTGTCGGACAGATTGCCGATAGAAGAGATGAAACCAGTCATTATACGCGACCTTCGGAAGATATTGTGATAGCAAGCGGCAAACTTGAATTGATTGAATTTGAAGAGATTTTTGATTACCACTTAGAAAGTCCTAATAATATGGCTACCATTGGAGGGTGGTTAACAGAGCTCTTAGGGGATATCCCTACAAGTGGAACGAAGGTGGAAAGACATGGGTTTTTATTTCATGTTTTAGCTTCAGATGTGAATCGCGTCCGCCGCCTTTATATTCGTTGTCTTCGGTCAAAAAAGAGGAAAAGAGATGGATAGTTGGACCTTTTTTCTCCTCCTTGTTCTCATTTCACTGATCGTACAAGGGTTTTACTCCATGCTTGAAATGGCTTGTGTTTCCTTTAATCGGGTTCGCTTACAATTCTATGTCAGTCAAGGTAATCGACGGGCTAAGTGGTTAAGTTCTCTATTAAATAATCCCACACACCTCTTCGGTACGACACTGATCGGGGTGAATGCTGCGATGCAATTTGGATCAGAGTGCGCGCGCCGTTTTTATTTATCCCTTGAGCTCAGCCCTGATTGGGCCCTTATTACCCAGATTTTTATTGTCCTTATTTTTGCTGAGTTGGCTCCAATGTTTGCGGCCCGTCGCTATGCAGAAAATGTTGTCATGCTCGGAATCCCAATCATTTACCTAACCTCATTTATCTTAAGACCTGTCATTATCATTCTAGATTTGCTCTGTCGTTTTATTAATTTCCTTTTTGGTGTCAAAAACCGTTCTGGATTTTATTTAACCCGTGAGGAGCTTCAGAAAGCTATTGAAGAAAGGGATGATTCTCCTAAAGAGAAGCTAGATCCCATCTTAGGTAATATCTTTGCATTAAAGAATAAGACAGCAAGAGATTTGATGGATCCCATAGAGGAAATGAAGTCTATTGCCTCTGAAAATACGGTAGGGGATTTAAAAGCTCTCCTTGCGTTGCAAACCCTCCCTTTTATTCCTGTTTATCATAAAATCCTTCAAAACATTGTTGCGGTTGCTTTTCCTAGAGACCTTCTTCGTCTTCCTGATGATACTCGCCTAAGAGGATATTGCCGCTCTCCCTGGTTCATTACGGAGAAAAACTCTATCCTTGAAATCATTAAAGAATTTCGTTGCAATAATCAGAGTTTAGCCATTGTTCTTAATAATCAAGGACAAGCCATTGGCACATTGACACTCGATGCGGTTGTTGATGAGATTTTTGGCCATCGTGATGATTGGATTTCCTTTGGCGAATATGTCCCTGGGAAATGGAAGGTATTTGTCGATCGATCCTTTCTAGAGCATACCCTCGTTTCTGAAGTGCATAAGTGATTTTCCATCGAAATTCCCTGCAATAATAGGAGATGGATACAGGTCTCAGCTTGAAGAACCCCCTAAGATAAGCGTTCCTATTAAAGAAATCATTCCCAAAATGAAGGTTCATTTTGGGAAGCTGCTGCCGATAAAGCAAGAGAGACAGACTCCTTATGTTGCTCATGAGGTATATGATGCGGTTACAGATCAATTAAGTATTGTCTCAGAAATCTCAGGAGCATTCACAGAAAGACTACCAGAAGTCGTTAAGAATAAAGCACCCTTTGAAAAAGATGGTAGAGCATCCTATCAAGAAATGGTAGAAGCAGGCCATGAAAGAATCGATGAGATGTTTGGGACAGATCAGTCAAACCTCTACTCCGCTGAATCAAAAGAGGTAAAAGATAAATTAACCACTGGAATGCTCCCTCCTCCTGGAGCAACAGGCATAAAAAATACTAAAAAATCATTGATGGAGGTGGATTAGCTAAGGCTGGGAGAGCGTTGGATAAACATGGGCAAAAAGGGTTGATACAGTGTTTCCAAAGGCAACAGGCAATCTCTACGAGAAGAACATGCAAGGGCAAAAGGTGCTTGATGAGATATCAAACCATCCTGATAAGAAAATATTTTTTGAGAAGCTCCCTACTTTAAAGCAGGAAACTATAGATATTGTACTACCAGATGGGAAAGGGGCAAGATTTACAAAAGACGGAAAAGAGTTTATAACATTTTTGGAACCAAGAAGATTAGTAAGGATCCTTGGAGAATAGTTATCTCCTACCCTCCAGACAAGGAAGAACCAGTTTGTGAAGTATACTATAAAAACAAGGGTTGGGTTCACATTAACTACGAAGATCACGGCTCTTTTTTTGTTTGCTTTTGCAGCAATACTAATGAAGGAAACTGTTGGGAAAATTCCGCTACGATGAAGCGATGGAAGTGCTTGAGGAAGCTAAAAACCATTTAGCTAAACTCCAACGCACTCCAGAGCAACGAGCCGAATACGACGCTATGAAAAAAGAACAAGAGAACTGGAAACCAACAGCTGACGAGCAAGCAGGGTATCAGCAGAAAATAGATGCTCAACGGAAAAAGTACTATGACTGAGGATCTCTAAAATATCAAAAATTTTATCTCCCAAACATTAAAATTTTGAACTGAATCGATTATATCAGGTTAAACTGGCATTTCGAAGCTTTTGAACGAGAATAATGATCACTTCAGTTGTTTTTTGGATTTCTTCTGGGGTATTCATGCGGGAAAAAGAGAAACGGAGAGAAGAAAAAACTCTTTCTTTGGAATATCCCATGCTGAGAAGGGTACGAGAGGGTTCTAGCGCGCCTGAGGCACAAGCAGAAGCATAAGAAACAGCAATCTTTTCCATATCGAGAGAGATGAGAAGGGATTCTGCATCAATCCCAGGAAAGTAGAGATTACTTGTGTTAGGAAGGCGAGGTCCTTCTCCATTGACTTCAAGATCAGGAATCTCCTCAATGAGTCGTACTTCAAATTGCTCACGCAGAGACCTCATATAAGCACAATCTTCATCTTCATCGAAAATTGTGAGAGCGTGCGTCATTCCGACAATCCCAGGCAGGTTTTCTGTTCCCGATCGGAGCTTTTTTTCTTGTCCTCCACCTGTTAATAGAGGGACTAGTTTGAGTCCTGAACGGACAAAAACAAAGCCCACTCCTTGAGGTCCATGAAACTTATGAGCAGAAAATGCCATTGCAGCAACACCTTCAGGAATAAAAAAGGGCTCTTTTCCTAATAAGGCAACACCATCTAAAATAAGAGGGATATTTGCCCTTTTCGCGACTGCAGCGATTGCTTCCATCTCTAACTTTATTCCAGTTTCACTATTGGCTGCTGACAGGACAATAAGTCTCGTATTCGGCTGAATGGCTTCCTGCAGATCTTTAGCTTTAGGAGCTCCATAAAAATCTATAGGAAGATAAGTGATATCAGCTCCTTTTTCTCTTAGCTCTTCTAAGGTATTGAAGACGGAGGCATGATCGATGGGAGATGCAATAATATGGGAAGAAGGATCAGATAATGTTCCACGAATCAAAAGGTTCATCCCTTCTGTTCCGCCAGAAGTAAAAAAAATTTCGCTGGGTTTAATATTGAGAGATATCCCAATAGTATTGCGACAGCCTGTGAGGATTTTTTTGCCTTCCTGACCAAAAAAATGGACGCTTGAGGGATTGTGGGGTGGAGCTGCCAGTTCTCCGATCATTGCATCCAGAACATCTGGATCAATGGGAGTTGTTGCATTATTATCTAGATAGATTCTCTCGCTCATCTGTTTTCACAAGGACCACGGTTACATTATCGTGACCACCTTGCTGCTTGGTTTGTTCGATCAATGCTTCTGTGGCGCTTTTGATACTTTTAGCAGTTTTTAAAATCTCAGTGATTTCTTTATCACTGACCTGGTCTGTAAGACCATCACTGCACATCAAGTATATATCATTTGGATTTACTGGAGCAACATGCATTTCTGCCTCTACATCAGTCTGTGTCCCGATTGCTCGCGTCAAAATATTTTTATAGGGGAAATTTTGTGAATTTTCTTTTTTAACCTGTCCTTGAGCGATCATCTCATTCCTTAACGAATGGTCAAAGGTGAGCTGCTCTAAAAACCCCTTTCGAAAACGGTAAACACGACTATCTCCAACATGGCCATAAATAAGAGAACACTCATGAAAAAGGAGGGTACAAATTGTTGTTCCCATTCCTTTGTAATCTTCTTTCTTTTTCCCTAAGTGATGGACCCAACTATTGGCATTTTCAATGCAGAGTTTATTAAAAGAGGTCAAATCGAAAATTGTCCAATTTATTTCTGATGAAATAAAGAGCTCTTCAATGGAGGTTGAGACAAATCTGACAGCTTCTTTAGCAGCAATCTCCCCAGCATTGTGTCCTCCCATGCCGTCGGCAATCGCAAAGAACCCATACTTTTTGAGGTTTAAGAAAACATCTTCATTCTTTCTTCTAACAAGGCCGATATCTGTCATTCCAAAGCAGCTCAGTTTATAAGCACATTCGCTCATGACTAACTATTTTCCCCTCCATTGATCATGTCAGATTGCGCTGAGGGGTTTTGGCATTCTCCCAAGAATAAGAGAAGGTTTGTGTCGAAGTCATAAATCGCGTAGAGAAAAGGACGGTTCACATTCATAACAATAGGGTTTTTTGGTTCTCGAAAGGCTTTTAGGCTAAAGGTAATACTAGAGCCTGCAGCAGCAAAAACCCCTCCTTCATCAATGGATAAGATGCTTTCATGGAAGGCTTGACTGATATAAAGATCTTGCTTTCCATCGATTCCAGAAAAATTTGCGTTTGTATTCAACGCTGAATGAATATCAAGAGTTCTAAAAAGGTCGTTTAGATCGAACTTTTGGCTAACAATAAATTTAGGAAGACTCAAGTCAAGATCTTTCTTTTCAAATTGATTCAAATAGGAAAGGAATCCTTTAGGTTTTGATTCATCTTGAGAATAGTAAAAATCATAGAGATAAGAGTGTTCTTCTTTAGGGAGAAAAATAATGAAGGAAATATGAGAGTTTAAGCCTTCTATCGGAAGCGCAACGATTTGAGTATCCTTATTTTCAAAATAATAAAGAGAAGACTTCTGATTCATCATTCTACAATTGACATACTGACCACTACGCGTTTTAAATTGACTGGTTCCACTTCGTTGGGTCGGAAAGGGACTATCCCAGAGACCCTTAATAAAAAAAGTATTAAGCAGAATCATTTTAGTGGATTTATCCAGAGTTGTTGGATCGGTAAAACGAGAAATTTTACCTTCTGAGTTGTTACTGATCCAGTCATCTATTTTTGAGGCAGCTAACTGGGGCTTTGTAAAGTCGACCTTCTCGATCTCCCCCTTAAAATCCTCATGAACGACTGTTTCATAATGGGAAAGAATAGAAGTATCTTTTCCAACCCAAATACTCGCACCTACTTTAACATCTCTTCCTAATCGATCCCACATATTCCTATAGGCTACTCCCACCTGATCTTGAGGAAGTGTTAAGTGAAGGGCACGCCTCATTTCTTGAGCAGTTTTTCCTTTGGCACCCACATAAGCCATGAGCAATGAAGAGGTGATCGAAAAAGGGGAGATAACCGTATTAGAGGATTTTTCCATAATGTAGTAAAGGAACATCCCCGTTTGATTAAGGCTATCTGCAAGTGTATTATCATCTTCTTGGGCTTTTAATGGAGAGATTGCTGTTAATAGACCAATGAGCACTAGAAATCGAATAGGGGATAGTCTCATGAAATGGGCCATTCTGTTTAATCGAAATTAAAAGTATACGAATAACACTTATCGAATTGAATGTCATGTGTAAAGGAATTGGGGCGAAAAGAGATTGTTGTCTCTCATAGAGCAAACCAAGAAATAACGCGAGGGTAAAAGTGGGAAAAGGAGAGAAAAATTGCTGAGACCTTGATCAGGAGACTATATAAGTTTAGAATCTTCACTAGCAAAATAAACAGGGATATGTCGTTTTCCTATGAAATTCAATAGGCTTAAGGTAAGTACAAAATTAGAAAAATATTGAGGGCGTTTTTAAACGATCTAAATGCGAGTGTTGCAGCGCAAATTTTAAGGTTAAATCGGGACACTGTGAAGGAGATATTACAACCCCTTTAGAAAAGCCATTGTCGTGATTCTTTGTCTCTATCTTGAGAAAGAGCTAGGAGTGTTTGAAACAGGTGAGAGTTATTTTGGAGCGCGTAGAGTAAAGAGGGAAAGAGGAGCAGCCTTTTAAGCAAAACCCCTATTTTTGGGTATTTGAAAAAAGAGGGTAAGGTTATTTGCGTGCGCCGCCCTTGCGAAGAAACCTTGCTCAAAAGGAGAACTAATGCCCATTATTCAGGGGAGAATTTTATTTAGGAGGGTCAACCATTTTGATCCCGATATTGAAAAATGAATCAATGTAAAAAACGTTAAATCAGTAAGGTGAATTTAATGATACAAAAACTTATGGAGCCTACTAATGTACAAAGATGAAATCATCGATACCCACTTTTACCTTTGAGATCTCGATCATGGAGAAATATCCCTGGCTCAAAGGTGAAGGAAGGATATTTTGAGAATATCACTGGTGATTTTAAGAAAATAAAGAAGAATTTTTTAATTCAAGCTTACGAAGCTTTAGAAGATCAGCGCAAGATTTTCTATGAGAATGCTAAACAATGCTATGAATTGTAAGAACAGTTTTAGGGGAAGCCTCGACAAGACTAGGGAAGATTTTGGCAACATCATTCAAAATTCCTTCAGCTTGTGATTGAGCAGGAAATTGAAGGCTTTTTTCTACAATTTTTTTCAAGACATCTTCAAAGTTCTGGCCATCCTTTTCTGACGAACGTTCTGTATCAAAAGAATGAGAGATCAATAGATCTCCTTCTGTCCAGTTTTCTGTTGTTTCGTAAAATCCATGATTGAGATCTTCTCCAAGGGGAGGATTCTGATTCGCTAAGAAACGAGGAGTTCTTGTTCCAAGAGGAAGGTGTATAAAGGCACCGCAACCGCAAGAAATAAATGAGAACTGGTTTGTAGAAGGAGAAAGGTATAAGAGCTGGAAAAGGAAATTTGAAGGGAGATTATGAGAAGCAATCATTTCATTCAGTGCAGTAATAAAGGTGGTCGACTCGAAATGGGAATTTGCAGAAGTGATATATTCTCGGGTTAAACTTTGAATGATCCCTTTTAAAAGTCCAATATAGGAAAGGGCTTCTACAGAAGATTCTATGTATTCACCCAGTGCAATAAAATAGGTTTGGTCAGCAAAGCGGATAAAATCGTAATAGGATCCTAGGTCACTTTCACGATCAGGTTTTGCAAGACCCATGTCGAAAGGGGGCCATTTTGGGACTTCGGTAGGTAAAAGTTTAAGATGACTTTTTTCTAAATGGTCCCAAACTTCTTTGATCCCTTCTCCTTTTCCCCTTTTTTGTTCTTTTTTCAGATAAGTCGATATGTCAGTAATAAAGTCGACAATGTCTTGGTACCGCTCTCTCAAAGAGGGATCTAATGCTTTTTCAACAATTGCTTGTAAGTCATTAGGAAGAAGTGAAAGCTGAATCGATCCAAAACTTAATTTGCCTACTAAGAGTTCAAAAGTGATCACCCCTAGAGAATAGATATCTGTTGCAAAAGTAACATTTAAAGGATCTTTTTTTTGCTCAGGACTCATATAGCTTGGAGTTCCCAAGAATTTCCCCTGCTGTGAGGGAAGTCCAATTTCTTTATCGTAGATCAGTTGAGCAATTCCAAAATCAATCACCTTAACGCTTCCATCTTCTGTAATCAAAATGTTTTCAGGTTTTAAGTCACGGTGAATCACACCGTGCGTATGAAGGTGAAGGAGGGCATAAGCCACTTGTAAAACAATTTCAATGCAAGTTTTTGGAGAGAAATTTTGTTGCATGATGAATTGTTTCAGGGAGATCCCCTGAACAAATTCTGTTGCAATATAGAGCCCGTTTTTCCACTGCCCGTGTCCTTTCAATTTGATAATATTAGGATGATCGGTAAGAGAAATGATTTCTGATTCTTTTAGGAATTGTTCGAGCATTTCAGGGTGTGTAAGATATTTGGGAGAAAGAATTTTAACAACGACAGGAGAATGATCTTTAGGGTCTAATCCTAAATAGAGAAAACTCATTCCTCCTTTGCTTAAAGGAGCTTCAATTTTATAAGGACCAATATGAGAAAGGTGAGGTAAAGGCTTATCATCTCCCGTTAGATTCGGAAGGGTTGATTGCTTATGAAAATCTTCTGCAGCCACTCCAAGAATTCCTGGTTAAAGCTATTCACCCAATTTTGTAATTTTTACGCCGATCACATCGCCGATTTGAAGGAGTTCACCTTTACCTACACATTGACCATTAGCGACTAAATTAACCCCTTTTTCTACCTGGACACCTAGTTCAATAACATTTCCAGGTTTGAGTTTTAAGAGTTTATCTAAGCTCATTTTAAGCCTTGCTACTTCAATGGTAAGAGAAACGGGAACTTTCTTTGGTGATATCATTGACTCCTTAGGTGATTCTTCGATAGAAACACCCTCTTCGTCCATGGGTTCGCTAAAAGGTTCTTCGTAATTTTCATCGTCCATTTTATTTTCCTCAAAGTAGTGTGCATAATCGAGAATTTTAATTGAGTCTTCTTTCACTTTTGTTTGAAAAAGGGGAGTACTCTCAAATTCAAGTTGAAAGGTTCCTTTCTTCAAGTTAGGATAATAAGAGCAATGATCGAGAATGACAAAGTCACCTTCTTGAATTTTTTTCCAACTCTCTTGAGAAAGTGTGGTTTGTCCAGCAACAACGGAAACTTCAGCAAAAACCGATTGATAAAGATTAGAAGGAAAAGAGAGGTGCCAATCTTGTGCATAATGGTGTTTTATTGATTCCTGAAAATGTGCTGGGCAAATGAGTCGTCCCCAAATCGTCTCTTTTTCATACTCAATCGCAAGATCAATGCAATAGGCATCTTCTTTTGCTAGGGGCATATCAATCAGTTTAGGGGAAAGACCTGGAAAGATTTGTATTTTCTCTATGACTTCCATTGATTGGGCACATAAATAGCGTAGAAAACCTTTTTGTAAATAAGGATCTGAAAAACCATCATTTCCCGCTTCAGGATGAATGGCCCAGGAAGAGAGTTTTGAAAAATCTTCGGAAGGAAAAACAAGAGAGAAACGTCCCTTAAGAGGAGAAAGTTCAATGGCTAGCTGCAATGGTGAGCGTCCCATTCCAATTAGTATACCGCTTCCTTTTTTCCATTCAGCACTTCCTGCAGAGACTTTTAGATTTTTAACCTCTAAAGAGGTAGAAAGTTCATTCGCAAAGGCTTTCCATGGAAAAGTTGGGAAAGATCCCCACATGGGTATATCTTGAGCTTCTAACGCTAGGGATTCTACTTGTTTTATCCAATAATCGGATGGTGCACCCATATGATTTTTATCCAGTTCTCCCATACCTGCCAAAGATACGTGATTCAGTTCAAATTAGAAAGAGATTTTTTTCTTATAAGCTACTCTTGTTGCTTTTTCTTTTCCCTTGACCCGCCCTTTCTTTTCTTTTCCTCTTATGTGAAGGTCCGATTTTTCATTAAGGGTTGGCGGAAGAATATGAACATGAAACCCTTGAAGGGCTTGATGTGTTTCAAGAGAGCTTTGCAATGTAGCTAAGTGGGCAGTAAAAAGATCAAGGCTTTCTGGACTTCCCGATAGTTGGAGGTTAAAGCTATGGGGGGCTGTATCATAGTGATCCATGATAATTTGTGCACCATCAAGAACCGAACCTTTCATCTCTATAACAACCGTTGTTGTTGTTTTTCCATTTTGACTTTCGACAAGAATAAAATCTTTCATTTTTTCCATGAGATCAGTCATTTCTGGAGTCAATTCGGAAATAGAGGTGGTGGAAAGTGTTTCTCCAGCAACGATTGTGGTGAGTATTTCTTGAACTTCCCCATGTTGTGGTACATGGTTGGCCTCTTCCTTCCTTTGGGAGGAGACCTCTTTCTTCTCTTCTTTCTCTTTTTTTGAGGTCACATCAAAAAGCGAAGGCTTTTTTTGGTCTTGTCTAGGAATCTTACGGGAAATCATTGCTTCATGAAAGCTCCGCTTGGGCGGCGTTCGTTCTTCTTTTTTCCTATCAGTGCTTTGAGTGTTTATAAAGTGAGATTTCTTTATTTCCACAGTCCATCCTCATCATTCCACTCTACACAATAAAAGAATTGCAAATTGGTTGCAAGAAGAGAACGAAATCGTGCAGGTTAACCGCCGCGCTTATTCCCTTGTCCACCTTTATCACCGGTACTTTTAGCGCGACGAATAAGGTGTGGGGATTTTTTTGATGTAGTGAGGATAGGGTTGAGAATAATGGTCTCAAAGTTAAAATTAGCTTGTCTAAAGGATTCTTTTAAAGTATCGAGATTTTGATTAAAGACTTTTACTGAGTCGGGATTGCCCACCAATTGGATATTGAAGGAGTTAGGTGCAGTACTATATTGATTGAGGATCACTTGCGTTCCATCGAAAATAGAACCTGGCATATTAATATTCATGGTGGTCGTTGTGATCCCTTTATCTTGTTGAATTGTCATCACTCCCCCCATTTTTTCGAAAAGTTCATGAACTTCTGTGGAGAGTTTTGAATAGGCAGGGGCATCTGCAGGAGGAACAATTGGAGGGAGGGGATTTTCAAAGATAGGAAGGGGAATTCCAGCAGTTTGGTTATTGGCTTCAAGAAAAGAACCTTCATCTTTCTTTTTTTCTCTTCCTTCCATTTCTCTTCCAGAAGAAGGGAGGATAAGAAGTCCTTCAATTTCGGCTGCTTGCCCTTCTTTTCCTATTTTTTGACTCCGAGCTTCTTCTGGTGAAAAGCGCTTAAAAGGACTAGGTTCTTTTGCCAGTTCTTTAGCAGGACCTTCTTTGATTCTCGCGAAAGTTCCTTCTTTGAGAGTTTCTTCGTTCCCTTTCTCTTTAGGGAGTTCGTCGCCTAAAGGAATTTTTTTTGTAGATGGTTTTTCTGTTTCTGCAGTACCGGCTAAATCTTTACTGACTTTAGGAATGGGTGTTTCTTTTTTTTCTTTCGAAGGAGGAGCGATTCCTTCTGCAAATTTTTGAGGAGCTTTATCCACAACTTTTTGTTCGACGGGTTCTCCCTTGTTCTCAATAGGTTCTTCTCCAGGAACAATTTTGACTGCAGGAGTAATCCCTTTAGGACCTTTCTTTTTCAGGGTTTCTAAGTTTTTTGTTTTAGGTTGAGAAGTAAGAAGAGAAGGATCTTTTTCTTCTTTATTTTCTGGTTGTTGTCCTTGTTCGAGGGGAGTTGTTTGTTCTTGGTCTGTTTGACTTTGTTGAGGCTGAGAAGGTGTCCCTGATGAATAGACCGAGTTTGTTGGCGGAGGCTCACTTTTTTGGTCGAGATCAACTCCTTCGGTTGAAATCGATCCTGAACGAGGGGTTGTGAAAGCCGCTCCTTCTTGAGCAGTTGTTTGTCGGCGAATCCCTCCTGATTCTTTATCGAATACATTATCTAGTTCTTCCTTATCGGTCATGAATTCAGAAAAGGATGTTACAGGATTTGTGGCAGGAGTTTGCTCTTGAACCTCTTCGTCAACTTCTTCTTTGGGAAGGTTTCGCTTTTTTCGTTTTTGTGTTTCATCAGACTCATCGACTTTCATGACTTTCTTAAATTTCTCAGGGTCAATTTTATCGGAAGATTTTTTTTCCTCAGGAGTATTGTAGGGACGTTGAAGATTTCCTTTAATTTTATCAGGGTCCACGCTTTACCTTTTATGTTTTTTGGATGTATGCATCGCTGTTCCAAGTTCATCGGTTTCGATGCCTTCTTGATGGATTTCAAGAGCTTTCATCTCTTTTTCCCATTCTTTTCTATGGATTTTTAACTTTTCTACATCTTGTTGTTTTTTGAGCATCTCTTGCCGAGCAGCTTTGACAGCTTTTTTTGCTTCTTCCACTTGATCTTTTTGGGTTTCTACCTTTTTTTCTTTTTGTTTAAGCTCCTCTTCAACGACTTTGATATATTTGCGCATCATTTCAATTTTATCAGAGGTCGTCCCTTTATCGAGCTCGTCACGGAGCTGGTCCATTTTATCTTTTTTATGTTGGAAGGTTTGGTCTCTTTCTGCTTCGATTTTTTTAAGTTTATTTTCTTCATTCTCTAAGGCTTCTTTTTTCTCTTTTAATACCCGTTCTGATTCTTCAAGCCGACGTTGTTTAATCCTTACAAGTTGTTGAAGAGGGTATTTATTATCAGTCATAATTACCTAAAGAGAGCCTCCAACTGCTCGAGAGTTTCTTCAAAGGTACATTTTTCATCGACTCTTTGTTTTAAGAAACGGTGCACCTTATCGATGTATTTAATCGCAAAGTCTGCTTGTTTATCTGATCCAGGCTTATATTCTCCAATGCGGATCAAGAGTTCATTCTTTTTGTAATTAGCTAAGACTTCACGGACTTGCCCGATTAACTTTCGATGTTCTTCACTAGTGATATTGGGAAGAATACGACTAACGGAGGCGAGAATATCGATTGCGGGATAATGATATTGACGAGCAAGTTCACTTGAAAGAATAATATGTCCATCAAGGATGGAACGTACTTCATCAGCAACGGGTTCATTCATGTCATCCCCTGCAACAAGGATAGTGTAAAACGCAGTAATCGACCCTTTAGAGGAGTTTCCTGAACGCTCAAGAAGCTTGGGCAATGTTGCGAAAACGGAAGGAGTGTATCCTGCTCTGGCAGGTGGTTCTCCTGCTGCGAGACCGACTTCACGAAGCGCACGAGCAAAGCGAGTCACCGAGTCCATCATTAAGATGACTGTCTTACCTTGGTCTCTAAAGTATTCTGCAATGGATGTTCCTACATAAGCTGCATTTAAACGGAGTTGGGCTGCTTGATCAGAAGTTGAGACAATAATAACAGAGCGTGCGAGTCCTTTAGGACCCAAGTCATGTTCAATGAATTCTCGCACTTCTCTTCCACGCTCACCAATGAGGGAAATGACATTGACATCAGCTTGTGCATAACGAGCTATCATCCCTAGGGTTGTTGATTTGCCTCCTCCAGCTGCAGCAAAAATCCCGATCCGTTGTCCTCGGCCGGCTGTTAGAATTCCATCAATCGCACGGATCCCTACGGAGATAGGGTCTTTGATCATTTGGCGTTCTAGAGGGTCGGGTGGGGGGTTAATAACTGAATAAGTTTTTTCAAGCTCCAGAGGTCCTTTTTCCTCGACATCCAAAGGGCGCCCCATTCCATCAAGGACTCGCCCAAGGAGATTGGGACCTACTTTGATGTGAAGAGGAAGTCTTGTCGGAATAACTTCTGAAGACGGTCCTACACCAGTCATCTCTCCTAAAGGGGAAAGAAAAACCTCTGCCTTAGTAAAGCCGACAACTTCAGTAATGAGAGGTTCTCCTTGTCTTTCAACGAGGCAAACCTCACCCATTTTTACGTTAGGGACAATCGCACGGATAAGCATCCCAACAATTTCAGTGATGCGCCCATGGATGGTTGTGAGTTCAATATCCTCTAGATGGTCGATGAGTTTTTCAAAGTCGGGACCTTCAGTCATAGATACCTTTTTATTCAATACACACCCACCTCTCATTATATCTGATAAGTAGATTTAAGGCGAGGCTGTATTAGTAGAAGAGTATTATAACTGGATATTGAAAAGAGTTTTAATGTCGCTAACAGCTGTGCTTAATAAGACAGAAGAATATTCAAGCTCTTGTTGTGCTTTGGCAAGCTTAACTTGAATCAAAAGAAGATCTCCAGGATTCATCGACATTCCATTTGAGTTAAGCTCTTTGATTTTTGTTTGGGCATTCGAAAGTTGATTTTGGGAATCAGCAAGAAGTCCTAAAAACTTGTTCACAGGGTTTTTTCGATTGAATTGTGGAACAGGAGGACCAACATCAGCTCCTGTTTTTTGTGCAGCAGTTCGGATGTTTTGATTCGCACTGGTCAACTTATTGCGTAGAAGATATTTTTGTGACTGCCGAAGGTTGAGGTTTTTATTGTTTAGTTGATTCTGCAAATCACCTAAAACAGAGGCAGAACTATTTATCTGCCCTAAAACTGACTCATGTGTAGGTCCGGTTGAAGCAGCTGCTTTTCCTTGAGCAGCCAGATCAAAAGGGGAAGGGCCTTCTGTCTTTGCATCAGGACCTTGAGGCCCTCCTTCCTTCATAAAGGAATCGAAAGACTGGGAAGGCTTGGGTTGCTCTTGTTCCCCAGACTGTATCGATTTTTTTGGATCGATATTCGTGGTACTTGAAATTTCTTCTGGTCTACCGTTTGCCATTATTTACACTTACCGTGGTGAAGTCCCTGTTTTTTTCACAAATTCATCCACAAAGTCAAGTGTTGTGTTTGCAACCTTTTTAACATCGGCATTGGTTGAGTGTTTTGCAGCATTTTCTAAGATTTGTTCTCCTTCTGTTACTTGATCTGGAGTTAAAGAAAGAGCAATTCCTAAAAAAGTTTGTGCCATTGCATTATCTGGTTCTTTTACAATAACAGTCCGGAAGTACTCTATCGCAGCTTTCAGCTCAAGCTTGTGCAGGTGAAGATATCCTAACCCTACGGTTGTTAGAGTATTCTCGGGGCGGAGAAGTGCACAGGCCTTAAACATTTTCAAGGCAGCATCTTCATCAGCTTGATTAATGGCGATGAATCCTCCTTCTAAGAACAGAAAGAAGTCTTCATCATACTTCGAAAGATCTTCCATAGTTTATTTCCTTTGTTTACTTTCCTTATTTTCATTACTATTACATTAAGGATAAGGATTAACTCGTCTTCTGGTTTCTTACAGAGTTATTGATCATCGAATTAACCTGAGAGATCAAATTTGAGATCGAATCACCGACTTGAGTCACTTGCGACATCGAGAACTGTAGAAGAAGGAATTTACCAGGTGTTGCTGCAGAAAGTTTACTTGCAACATGTCTTACCTGAGAAACAACAGCCGCTTGTAATTTTGAATATTTCTTAATCAATGTTGCAAACGTTAATGAACAAGGATGCCCTGCTTTATGTGTCATTGTATCATATCTCCATAATTTTAGTCTTTCTTATCCCTATGCCAAACTTTTAAGTTTTAGTAAAAGGATTAAATAGTTTTTCTTTTCCGAGCATGCCAAACTTTGCATAGACTCTATGTTCTCGTTGCACGATTCACAACGCGTTTGAGAGTAGCATAAGCTTGAAGAAGAACCCCACACCTATCAAACTTTTCTGAAGCTGTTCCTTCACGAAGTGCTGTTTTTAAGTGGTTAGTTTGTACTTCAATTTGATCAAGGATTCTTTTTTTTTCTTTATGGTCTTGTTTGAGTTCTTTTTCTAAATCAAATTCGAAGTGCTTCGGCTTATCTTTACCTTTATTTTTCTCTAGTCCGAACATTAGCTATAAAAACCTTTAAGTTACCGTTCTTGTATTAAAGCTGATTGTAATTAATCCTGTATTTTATGCCATCTTTTTCGAGTAAAATAGAATTATTTTCCATTCGAGTAATTGTCATTCCATCTAAATCATTACCTCTGTCTCTTCTACACATCTCCGAGCC
>JAUHQH010000025.1 GCA_030408485.1 Candidatus Neptunichlamydia sp.
ATACGGTAAGAAACTTCTCATGATGTAACATGAATTCTGGATTTGATCTTTTCGGCTAAAATTGCTTTTTCGATCTTACTTAAGTAAGCATGTTGTTAGTTTTGGGCTCCAGAAGCAATTTTATCATGAAAATCTCTGCGCCACTTCTTATATTATTTTTGATAAATGGTATTACCATGTCGCTGTGGGAGGCATGGAGCATAAAATCGCTTCTGGGTTTCCTCCTGAAAGAAAGCCAAATTTTGTTCCACAATCATAAAGTAAATTAAACTCAACGTAGTGGGCGCGTAGAGCATTTTGCTTTGCTTTGTCTTCCTCGGTATAGGGGTAGTGAACATGTCGATGGTAGATAGGAAGAATTGCATCTAAGAATGTAGAACCAACGCTTTTCCATAGGGTTAAATCATTATCAAAATGTCCAGTATTGTAATGGTCAAAGAAGATTCCTCCAACGCCGCGCTCTTTTTTCCAGTGCTTGATGTAATAATATTCTGCAGCTCTTTGAGAGAATTTTTTATACAATGCGTCTCCTAAAACCTCTCGTGCAACATGATGGAAATGGTGGGTATCGGCTTCATTTTCAAAGCCCATAGGTGTTAGGTCATAGCCTCCACCAAACCATGATGTATGGGCTGTTTCAATATAACGCACGTTCATATGAACCGTTGGCATGAAGGGGTTCATCATATGCGTAATGAGACTGACACCTGTTGCAAAAAAGGGCTTTTCATCTTCCTTAAAAGGAAGCTCTTTTCCATGAATCCCTGACCAGTTCACTGCAGCTTTTTCAAAAATATCTCCACGAAGAAGGGAGATTTCACCACCACCTCCTCCATGATGATTCCAAGGTTTCCTTTGAAAGCGTTTATCTTTTTCAAATTCTTCAAATCCTTGAATGATTTGATCTCTAAGATCTTTTAGGTAGGTTACGATTAGCTTTTGTTTTTCACTCTTAACTTGCAACATATTAACCTTCACGTCAAAATTTAACTTAATGTATTGCACAGGTTTATAGATATGAAAAAAATTGTCATTGCTGGTGGGGGGATTTCTGGTTTGGCAGTGCGTTATTATTTATCCAAAAAACATCCGAATGCCGAAATTGTTTTGTTTGAGAAAAGCGATCGATTAGGAGGATGCATTGAATCTTGCTCTTTCCCATTCTTTTTTGAAAGAGGACCGCGGACCTTTAAAGCCTCAAGAGCAGAAGCTCTTTTAAACCTGATTGATGAAGTTGACCTTTCAGACGAAATTCTCTATTCTAGTAAGCAATCAAGTCGACGCTTTCTTTGGAAGGGAGGAAAGCTTCAAGCTCTTTCACCCTTTTCTCCACTTGTTTTTCCGTTGATTCCTGCACTCCTTAAAGAATGGAGACAACCTTACCCTTCGGATGAAGATGAAACGATTGCTACATTTGTTTCTCGTCGTTTAGGAAATTATGCTGCTGATACTTTTTTTGATCCCTTAACACTGGGTATTTTCGCAGGGGATATCCATAAGCTTTCGATTTCTGCTTGCTTTCCTGAGCTTAAAGCGATGGAAAGGGATTATAGTTCCATCACGCGTGCCTTTTTTAAGAAGAAAAGGAAAAAAAAGAGAAAAGGTCTTTTCACATTAAGAGGGGGGCTTCAAACGTTGATTGATCGTCTTGTAGAAAAAGGTCGAGGAGAGATCCATTTAAATACCCCATTGACAACTTTAGATGAGGAAGAACGAGTGATTCTCGCTCTTTCTTCTCAAGGAATGAAAGGGCTTTTTGCTAAAGATGAGATTGCACAGGAATTTTTAGGTTCCCTTGAGGAGGTGAGTCTTTCTGTTGTTAATGTAGCTTATTCCAAAGACATTCTAAAGAAAAAGGGGTTTGGATATCTTATTCCAAGCTCGGAAAAGGAAAATATTCTTGGAGTGGTCTTTGACTCTGCTATCTTTCCATTACAAAATCAGACAAATGATGAAACAAGACTGACTGTGATGCTTCGTGATGGAGGAATAGAAACCGCATTAGAAGGATTGCAAAGACATTTAGGGATTGAATCTGCACCGAGCAATGCTCACCTTAAAGTGTGGAAGAATATCATTCCTCAATATGGTGTAGGGCATCTAAAATGTGTCCAGACGTTTGAAAGCCACCTAAAAATGAGCTATCCCCGAGTTACCTGCATCGGTAATTATATCAATGGAGTTTCCTTGAATCATTGTGTTTCTCTTGCAACTCAGGTTATTTAAGAATCCGAATACCTAAGATATAAGAAAACCCACCCGAATAGTACTTAACTAGCAAAGTTTTTATAAATAAAAGTATTTTAGTTTTACGTGCGCTTCTTCACTAAAAAATTCCCATGAGACTGTTGCAGTTCTTATCATTTCTACTTCTAACGCATACTATTATTTCTCGTTTCATCACTTCTTGTGAGAGAAGTCGGCGCTTAAGATATTCTCTCGATAAGGCTGGAATTTCAATTTCAGTCATGTTTAAGCTAACGGATTTCTATTCTTCGAATAGTTTTCTTCGAGCCTCCTCGGGAATAGATTCCATGCAGTGATCCAAGCTTATGAATGCTGAGGTTATCCATGACAACCCTGATTTTTCCCGTTTGAAAAATGATCGTCTACTAATCTTTTCATGCATTCTGCAAAGCCCTGTTTTGTTCTTCGAAAGGAACTCTTAGAAAGCTGTACCAGCAGCTTTGGTCTTTATTGTGCTTTTTATATTATCCTTTTTGGTGGTACCCAAATGCACCCCCTTTGTCTTGGCTATTCTAGGAGCGAGACTTAAGGCTACGATACCCTTGCTCATATAGTTAGCTCCCTAAGGGACATACATGTTTAAAACATGAAGCATCTGTGATATTAGCTGGAGTAATTGCAACCTTAATTGATAAGACCCGCCTCCATATGGGGCTGTTGAAAGCTGAAAGATTTTTCGGTCAAAAGATAATTTAGACGATGATCTTCCAGCTTTCAACAGCCCCTGAATTTACAGAATACATAGTACACTACCATATCCATTGAACTTTTTTTTTAAGGGGAGTACCCTACTTTATCATGGATAAATATGAATATTACCATAAAACTCTTAAAAAAAGACGTGAGCAAAAAGAATTCCACCAGCTTTGCTGTGTTGCAGATCTCGAAGAAAAAAAAGAGAAAAGTCAGATTCATTTTGCTTCAAATGATTTTTTAGGGCTTTCTCGTCATCCTTATGTTAAAAAAAATACGATTAAGTATGTTCTAGAATGGGGAGCAGGAACAACACCTTCTCGATTGGTCACAAAGCATCTCGAATGTCATCGGAGCATTGAAGCAAAACTTGCAAAACTTGTTGGGAAAGAAGACTCTCTACTTTTTCCTTCAGCTTATCAAGTGCATGACCAAATTTTATCCACTATTCTGAGGCCTAAAGCACAAGTTTTTGTTGATCGGTATTGCCATCATGGTCTTATCCAAGCTGTTCTTGCATCAGGAGCACAAGTTTTTCGCTATGAACACAATAATTTAGAACAGCTTTCTTCTCTTTTGGAAAAAACGAATGGAAATGTAGTGAAATGGATTGTTACCGAATCCTTGTTTAGTATTGATGGTGAAATAACAGATCTAAAGAAACTCAGGGAAATTGCTGAAGGGTATGATGTGCTTACCTATGTAGATGATTCAAGCAGTGTTGGAATCTTAGGAAAACATGGAATGGGACTCGGTTCTCACCGGCGAGGGATTGACATTCTCTTTGGAAGTTTTGGAAAGCAATCAGGAACTTTTGGAGCCTACATCGCTACATCTCATATGATGCGTGACTATCTTCTTACTTTCAATCCTGAACTTATAGAAACCACCATGCTTCCCCCTGCTATTTTAGGGGCAATCAATGGCTCTCTTGACCTGATTCCTGATATGCAGGTTGAAAGACAAAAAATTGAACAAACGTCCCACCTCCTCCATGAAATTTTAATAGAAAGTCATTGGGATATTGGCAGTGGAAACTCTCATATCATTCCCCTCCTTTGTTTAAACGAACAAGAATGCGAGAAAATTTCAAAAGCCCTTTTGAGTAAATCGATTCTGACCACAACACTAAAACCCCCCTTAGTTCCTCACGGAGCAACACGGATTCGACTCCATGTGACCTCACTTCATTCACAAGAAGATATTTTTTTCTTATTAAAGGTTCTTAAAAGTTTGTCTGAAGAGCCTTCCTTTTCTACGGTATGATCTCCACTTAATGATTATGGTGATTTTTTTTCTCTTGAAGAAAATCATGATATTTTTTACCTAAATTTCGCTATAAAACCTCTTCCTTAAGGTGAAGGATATAAGGTGCTTGCTTTATGTTGGAGTTTTTTGGCTCTCAATATATTTCCTCACAATATCGATAGGAGCTCCTCTGCAACTTGCAGAAAAATAGGTTGAAGACCAAAGAGCATTCCCCCAAAAACATTCAGATAGATGAGTAAAGTATTTTCTTAGATAGCGACTGGAGACACCTTTCAGACTATTCACCAGTTTAGATATACTCACTTTCGGTGGGTAGTGTACTATAAAAGGTGGACATGATCCTTTTCACTATCAAATTCCATTAGCTTTGATTCAAAATCAATGCAAACAGATTCAAATACCTTTTTTATGAATGTTAGATCCTTTTTAGAAAAACAAGCTTTTCGATATTTAGTGACAAAGACCAAATGAACATGCATGTTAAAAACGGAATGTCTTCCAGATCGAATATGAGTTGAAATATTCACAGGCCATGAGTATAGTTTAAGTATGATTGCAAGGAAAGCATGCAAATTTAGATTAAAACCAAGCGATGATCAGTTGCAGAAAATGGATGAGTATTCTGGGCATTGTCGTTTTCTTTGGAACAAACTTCTGAGCATGAATTTGGAGCGTTTAGAAAACAAACAAAGGCTTATCTAGCATCCGTGAAGCCGACTATTTTTCTAAACTTTGGAAGAAGTCCAATGAATACGGCTTTTTAAAAGATGCTCCGTCCCATTGTCTTCAACAGAAAATAAAAGACTTAGACAAAAAAACAACCTTTAAAGAGACTCCCTAAA
>JAUHQH010000026.1 GCA_030408485.1 Candidatus Neptunichlamydia sp.
GTGGAGGATTTCAAGCTGTTTAATGATTGATGTGGGATATGCTTGTAATTCTCTCTAAACATCCGCTTGTGAGGCTGTTTAGAACTAAAGAGATTTAGAGACTGGTTAAGCAACACTTTTTCTGTAAAATCTGAGATCTAAATCCTCAAACCATTATGAGAGTGGTCACTTAAAGATGGATACAAATGTATTCTGATACTCGGCAAAGATTTGAGGAGTTATTTAAGGGATGCCGTATTTTGATCGAGTTATAGATCATCTTCTCACCTTTAGAAACCACTTTAATGCCCCTTATCATCCGACCTAAATGGCGACCGCGTATTGCTATTATCGTGCTCAATAGCAATTGTTCCCCCTTTCCCAATAATGCGTTTCTTCTTTGGTAGTACTTTGGTAAAAACCATCCAATTGTCAGGATAAAATATGGAGTCCTTTAGATCCTTGATTTTGTGATAGAGTCGTTTATTTAAACGTTGCAACATTGCGACCACCGACAACCCAGGCAAAGTTCTCCTTATGTAACGGTGTCAAAATATATATAGAGCTCCCCGTTTTAGTGAATGGTTAGCGGAAGGTTTGGTCTTCTATATTAATAGATGAAGAGGTAAAATCTCTGGGAGAAATCTTATATGGAGAAAGATAAAATAAGAACTACTGACCTTTGGGGAGGATCAATCATATGGATTATCCTGCGAAAGTGGCGCTTTTTTATCTTGAAAGATATTTTATGGTTATGGTACCATCCTGGATAGTCTAGTGGAAGAGAGTGTAGAAGAAGTGAACTGTACTGAAGACTGCAATCAGGTTCGAGAAGAATACAATGATCCGAAAGGAAAACATAAAACCGTACTAACCCAACTTGAAGAAACAGTAATTAAGATTTATGACTTAATTATGGATAAGCTCAATGATGCTTGGAACAAATACTATGAACTTCTTATATATAAAGGCTGGATGCATTTGGATGACGAAAATTGGGCTTCTGACTTTCCATATTTTGCGTTATAAGGGCTGTATGATGCTTGAAGAAACTCTCACTAGTCAGCTAACTCTCTTCTAGAAGGTGTAGCTTGTGCTTAAGGCCTGCAAGATTTTATAGGATCAATATGTTATTAAGAAATGGCAATGCTTCATAAAACTCTCCTTTGATGTGCAGCTTGGGTAAGTAGGATTCTGCCTGATTAGGGACCTAATCCTCATCCAGTAGGGAAAGAGGGAGGCAGCCCTGATGCGCACATTTGGAAAGTGCACCTATCAAGTAACTTAGTATATATGGTAGAATGCCTTATAAAACAAAGGAGATATCGTGAGGCTTACATCAATATTTAATTTTGAAAAGATAAATAATCACTTTAACGTTCTGACTAAATATGATGCGGAAAAAGACATTTCAGAAAAAGTTTTACCAATTGTAATAGGAGTTGGGGTAGGTCTTCTTATAACAGGTGTAGGAGGTCTCTCTAAAAGATCTATGACACTAATGGGAGTATCCTTTACCATTGGAGGGATATCTGGAAAGAAAGGATACCTCTATACCCCACCAGTGCTAGCTCTTCTATATTTTGGATATAAAGCATTAGAAAAGCCCGTGGGGGATTTTTATAAAAGATCCTTTTACATTTTAAACACACCTGCTCCTTTGTGGGGAGTATTTTTGACTTCTGGATTTGGTACTGAAAAACAAGATGACCAGAGCAACAAAATGGACCAATCTGTTGATAATGCTCCAGAAAGTATTAACAGTAAAACTGTTTCGGAAGATGTCGATAGCTTGAAAAATCCTAGTTCCTTTAATAAGGAGTATGATCAAGAGCACCCTTCTGATAAAAAGAAAGAGTTAGACCCACAAGTAAACGACATTAAGAAGAAGAGTCTTCAAATCGGTAGCCATCGACCCCAATCAAACCTGTTCGAAAAAGAACTTATATACTCAAATAAACAAGACAAAACACCTAGAAAAAAGAGTAGTTTTTGTAGTCAACAAACAAAGGCATCCTTGACACCCTTTTCTTCAGATGGTAAAAAGAGCGATAGGCATCGATTCCACTTAAACCTATTCGCAAAACAACTTATATACTCAAATAAACAAGACAAAACACCTAGAACAAGGAGTGGATTTCATAGTCAACGAACAAAGACATCCTTTAGGCATCCAAACCCATTCGCAAAACATATAGACTCAATTGAAAAAGACACAACACCTAGGCATCGAAACCCATTCGCAAAACAACTTATTGAAAAAGACAAAACATCTAGAAAATTGAAAAGATTATTCCAAGAGACACAGTCTAAACTACCTAAACTACGCAAAGAAATTAAGTGGGAAGATCATCACCCGAAGAGATACAGTCCAGCCTATTCTTGCACCATACCTATTCCATTCTTGGTAAATACGGGTTTCTTCGAATTTTTATAGTGCTTTGCGTGAAATGAACCATATCTACGCTCATTTTAACCGAATCCATCTTCAAGAAATCCACTATCAACCTGCAGAAGATAAGAGGTGGCTTTAACAAGGAGTAAGACTTTTTAACCCATCAAGGTATTGATGAAGGATGGTAGGAATGATGACACTGCCGTCCTCTTGTTGATTATTTTCTAAAAGAGCCACCATTAAACGAGAAGTTGCCAGTCCTGATCCATTGAGGGTATGGACGAGTTGAGGTTTTTCTTCTCCCTTTTTATACCGGATTTTAGAGCGACGTGCTTGGAAATCGGTACAGTTCGAAACGGAAGAGACTTCATAATAGCGATCTTGTCCGGGGAGCCACACTTCTAAGTCAATTGTTTTTGCAGCAGCAAAAGACATGTCTCCAGTCGCGAGAAGCATGCTGCGATAGTGAATATTAAGGGTTTGAAGAATTCCTTCTGCGCTGGCAACCATGAGATTGTAGATTTCTTCGGATTGGTCGGGGCGCGTTACACAAAACATCTCTACTTTATTAAACTGGTGAGTGCGAATGAGACCTCGTTCTCCAGAACCGGCAGCACCCGCTTCTCTTCGGAAACAGGGGGTGTAAGAAGTATACTTCAAGGGGAGGTCTTCTTCGGGAATGATTTCATTGAAGTGAATCCCATTAAGAACAGCTTCAGAGGTGGGGTTGAGATACAGTTGATGATCTTTATCATGGAGTTTAAACAGTTGATCTTCAAATTTCGGTAGGTGAGCAGAGCCCATCATAATGTCTGGACGTCCGACGATTGGAAGGATCCATTGCTCGAAACCATTGGTGACATGGGTATCGATCATGAATCGAATCAGGGCCCACTCCAGTCGTGCACCAAGACCTCGATAGGCAGGCCAGCCACTCCCGCTGATTTTAGCGCCCCGTTTAAAGTCGAATAATTTGAGGGATTCATTTAATTCGAGGTGGTTTTTGGGTTCAAAAGAAAAAGAAGGTTTTTCTCCAAAGATCTTAATTTGGACATTATCAGTGGGATCCAAAGAAGATTTTACATTGCCGGCAGGAAGGTTAGGAAGGCATGCTAATTCAAATTTTAATGTTTCTTCGATTTCGTTCAGTCGGTGATCAAGAGTTGAAATTTTATCTTTATCACCTTCCATGGCTTTTAAAAGATCGGTAACATCTTCCCCTTTTCTTTTCCGCTTCCCTACTTCTTTGGTGTTTTTATTCCGCTCACTCTTAAGCTCTTCAGATTCTATTTTTAGAGAGCGAATCTCTTCATCTAGCTTAAGAACTTTTTGAAGAGAGGCGTTGGCATCTTTTGTTTGAAGTTTTTTTTCGACGGCTTCTGGGTTTTCTCTAATCAGCTTGATGTCTAGCATGATAATTTAGCTTTATTTACCAAGTAAATCAGTATACAAGTAATTCCTACTTGAAAGATAGGAATTTTATTGATACGATAAACCTACTTCCTTCAAGTAAAATTTTATTGAGCAATCGCTATGGCAAAACAAAAACTTCCTGAACCACAAAACCCTTTAATCCTCCGTTTTCATCGATTGATGGACGCCTTTGCTAAGGCTGATGATGAGCGGGACTTTTATCTCGATACAGTAGAGGGGTTCATTGTTTTTGCTGATTTAGAGCGTAGTTTAGAAGAACTTGAAGTTTTAGAAACTGAACTCGATACCAGTGCAGAAAGATTCCGCCTAATTCCCAAAATGACTTTTTATGAAACGAAAAAGTTCATGGAAGGATTTGTCAATGAAAAGGTTTATGATATCGATTCGAAGGAAAAACTTCTCGATATTATTGGCTCAAAAGAAGCACGGGAAAACTTTCTCGAATTCATCTATGACCACTTAACAGAACTCGAAAAGTGGCAGCAATACTATCACGAACGGTCCAGAATCCGTATTATCGAGTGGCTCCGTAATGAAGAGATCCGCTTCGCTTTTGAAGAAGATCTTGACGTGACAAAAAATATTCTTGAAAAAGTCAAGCACTATCTTTTCGATGGAAAAGTTCCTAAAGATGTGCAGAATGCTCGAGATGCGATTGTGGATAAGTCAAAGACCTATTACTCGAATGAAGCATTAAATCCTCGTCCGAAAAGAGGACGACCACCGAAACAAGCTGCAAAAGTTCAGCTTGAACCTCAATACAGCGTTGATATTTATAAGACGGTTCCTTCTACCATTCGACCTTTTCTCTTTAATCCTGACTTCACGAGCACTTCGGTGACCTTCTCTGCGAAATTTGATACCGAAGCGCAACTCATTGCAAGTCTTAGAGGAAGTTCAAGAGTTAAAATTGACTCTAAACTGGAAGCCCTTTCTCAGCGACTAGAATCTCTCCGTCATCTTTCTGATCGCTTAAAAGCAGCGCCGGGCCTTGGTGTTGAAAAAGAAGAAAAATTGATCCAAGCTGTTAGCAAGGGAGGCAAGGGAAAAGGAAAAATTGCTGATATCGCTAAAGGGTTCTTACCTAAGAAAAAAAGAAAGCATCCTAAAGATAAAGAAGAGATTCAAGAAATGATGCAGCAAAAGCGGAAAGCAGGAATCAAACAGGTCACTCCAATTAAACGTGGGAAGAATAAGGAAGATTAATGGTAACCACCACCTCGATTCATGAGCTCTTAGAGACAGCTGAAAAGCAAAAGTGTCTAAAGATCCTTGAGGGAATCTATCGTGCCCGATTTACCGATGAAAAAATGCAGAAGCTTGTCTGCCAGAATAAGGGGGGAACATTCCACCTTTGTGCACATGGACATGAACTCGTTGGGGTCATGTGTGGACAAGCTTTAACGGCAGGAAAAGATTGGGGACTTCCTTATTACCGCGATCGCGCTTTTGCGATTGGGTTAGGGTGTGATTTGAGTGAAATATTTGGTGCTTTTTTAGCACGCGCCGTGCCACATCATTCCGGAGGACGGATGATGCCGGACCATTTTTCTCATAAAGAACTCCACATTCCTTGCCAATCGAGTGTTGTTGGTTCTCAGTTCCTTCAAGCAACAGGGGTTGCTAAAGCAGCGCGCCTTGCTGGGACAGATGAAGTGGTTTATGTTTCCGGAGGAGATGGATCGACTTCACAAGGAGATTTTCATGAAGCATTGAACTTTGCTTGCCTCCATAATTTAGGAGTCATCTTTGTGATTCAAGATAATGGATGGGCGATTTCTGTTCCGATTGAAGATCAAACAGCTGGGGGATCGATTGCTCATATGGCGCAAGGGTATGAAGGACTCTCTATCCATGAAATCGATGGGTGTGATTATGCAGCGCTTTCTGAAGCGTTAAATCAAGCCGTTCAAAAGGGACGCAATCTCGAAGGTCCTACTCTCATCGTTGCAAAAGTGCCACGGATGGGAGCCCATAGTAGCAGTGATGATCCAAAGAAGTATAAAACCGATGATCATTTCGAAGACGACCAAGCACGGGATCCGATTCCCCGTTTTGAGAATTTCCTTCGTGAAAAAGGGTGCATCACCGATGAGGAACTTGAAACCCTCCGCATAAAAGTTAAAGAAGAGATTGAAGAAGCTGCTGTTAAAGGAGAGGCTTTTCCTCTTCAGGAAACAGACCGTGTCCTAGACCATGTCTATAAAGCAGTGGATATAGCCTTTAATGAAACCCCTGATGACAGGGGAGAAAGCGTCGTCATTATGGATGCTCTCAACCATGCAATTGACGAGGAGATGGAAAGAGATCCTGGCGTCATTGTCTTTGGGCAAGATGTCGCGCGTGGTAAAGGAGGTGTCTTTGGAATCACCCAAGGACTTACTGATAAATATGGCGAAGAAAGGTGTTTTAATACCCCTCTTGCTGAATCAACGATTGTTGGAACAGCGATTGGAATGTCTGTTTGCAGTCAATTTAAGCCTGTAGTAGAAATTCAGTTTGCTGATTATCTATGGACCGGCTTCAACCAACTTTACAATGAACTTTCTAACTTTCACTACCGTGCTAATGGAGAATGGAATTGCCCTGTTGTCCTTCGCATGCCTTCTGGGGGTTATATTCAAGGCGGTCCTTATCACTCTCAAAATATTGAAGCTTTTTTAACCCATTGTCCTGGACTCAAGGTCGTTATTCCAAGTAATGCTGCCGATGCAAAAATGCTGCTTAAAAGTGCAATCCGTGATCCTAACCCGGTTGTTTTTCTTGAGCATAAGGCTCTTTATAGACAACGGGTCTTCTCAGCAAGATCTGAGCCGACAAAAGATGAGATCATTCCTCTTGGCAAAGCAAAGATTGTTAGGGAGGGAACGGACTTAACACTCATTGCCTGGGGACTGATGGTTCACATGGCTTCTGAAGTTGCACACAAACTCGAAGATGAGGGAATTTCTGTAGAGATTATTGATATTCGGACCCTAGCTCCTCTTGATTTTGCAACCATTTTACAGTCGATTGAAAAAACAAACAAAGCCTTGATTATTCATGAAGCGCCATTAACTTGTGGGTTTGGTGCAGAAATTGCGGCTCAAATCTCTGAAAAAGCTTTCGAGCATCTTGATTCACCAATCAAGAGGCTTGGAGGATTGAATACTTGCGTTCCTTATGCTAAACACCTCGAAGATGCTGTCCTTCCTCAAAAAGGGGATGTGGAAAAAGCCATTCGAGATCTTGCTAGCTACTAATACCATTTATAAAAAATAATGTAAGAAGTGGCGCAGAGATTTTCATGATAAAATTGCTTTTGGAGATCGAAGCTAGCCACGTGTTTGTTAGTAAGATCGAAAAAGCAATGTTAGCTGAGAAGATCAAATTCAATTTTACATATTATTTTTGATACTTTCTCTTATAA
>JAUHQH010000027.1 GCA_030408485.1 Candidatus Neptunichlamydia sp.
TTTTTTTCTATTAGAAGAGGAAGGCTGTCATACTACCTCTTGCTTGCTATAGTTCTCTTCTACCCATTCTGGAGACTTATATCCTAAAGGAGAGTGAAGGTAAGTCTTGTTATAATTATCTACCCATACATCAAGCGCATCTTCGACTTGCTTCACCCCTTGCCATTCTTTGATCCAGAAGAGTTCTTCTTTCAGAGTCCGGATGCTTCTTTCTGTTTCAGCATTTCCCTTAGGGTTGTTATAGCTTGTAAAGATTTCCTTAATTCCCAGAATATTACAGCTCTTCATAAACCGTGTTGATGTCGGTTGGCACCCATTGTCTAAGACAAGTTTAAGCCCTTTGCCAAGCGCTCCTTCAGGGTATTGCTTTGATAACCCTTCCTCTAAAGCTGCTAGCCAGTCTTCTGTTTTCAACGATCTTTTTACTGTACCAGTCCAAGACGACAAACACATAGACCCAACCGATTTCTGTTTTGACCTTCGTCATATCGATGCCCCAGATTTCGTTAGGTTTTGTTCCTTTCGGCTTTGGTTTTAGTGAGCTTCTTTTGACCCGCAATTTTGTCTCTTTATTTACTAGTAATTTGCTCTGCCTAATCAAAAGGTGAGCCCAGATTCTTCGGTAACCCTAAAAAGGATGTTCTTTCTTGAGTTCTTCTATTCGCCTCAAAATAGGCTTGTTTCTCTTGATCGCAGTGCCTGAAGTTTTTCTTTTCATAGCAACTCTTCTTCGGTTTTTTTAACTCAAGGGTTAACCCACCTATGAGAGCTTTAAGTGTCTGATTTTCAGATTTTAACCTTTCTTCTGGTAGTCAAGGATCTAGGCATTTTTTATCGCTTCTAACCCAATAAGCATTTTTTAAAGCAG
Source organism: Candidatus Neptunichlamydia sp. (assembly GCA_030408485.1). Classification (GTDB taxonomy): domain Bacteria; phylum Chlamydiota; class Chlamydiia; order Chlamydiales; family Simkaniaceae; genus Neptunichlamydia. Next base: position 869 of record JAUHQH010000027.1, read on the forward strand.
TCCCTAATTCATATTGATTTGCATGAGACAAAATCTCTAGATATGATTGTAAACATTGGTCCATACGAGTTTTTTCTATTTTGCCATCTAAGTATTTTGAGTAATTTTGCTTGAGCCGTCTTTGCATACGTTGCTTTGTGCGCGTTCTTAAAAGGTGATGATTTAGAAAGAGAATGTATCCTAAAAAATCGATTCCTTGATGGAGCTTTTTTAAAATGATTTTCTTGGGGTGTAATTCTAATGAGAAGCTCTTCTTTTAAAAATCTTTGAATCGGATCAATAACCGATGTAAGACTGCTCTTTTCATGAGAGACTAGCACAAAATCATCGCAGTAGCGCAAGTAATATTTTGGCCGTAAGCGGTGCTTAACAAAAACATCTAGCTCATGAAGGTAAATGTTTGCAAACAGCTGAGAAGTTACATTTCCTAGGGGAAGGTCAACAGCTCTTGTGCCATCTCTGTGTACTGCAAAACTATCAATGACCATGTCGACAAGTTTTACGACTTTTTCATCCTTTACTCTTTTTTTGATTAACCTTTTTAAAATTTGATGACCAACAGAGTCGAAAAAGCGACGGATATCCATTTTTAAAGCAAAACAATCACGATGTCCATTGAGACTGACTTTTCTTAAAATTTTTTGCAGCTGCTGTAATCCTGTATGTGTTCCTTTTCCTAAACGAGTTGCCAAAAACTACCGAAGGAACGAGTTTAGGCTTAAATGGTCTTCTATGGCTCCTCAAAAAAAATGTTTTGATATATCTACGCATAGAAAAACCTTAAAATAAAAGATTAATTTAGGTAAACTTATGACAGTTTAAGTCAAAAAACCCAAGATTTTATCATGTCACTGCAGTTAATTTCAGGATTGTTAGCAAATACAGGTTTAGGCACCGTTTATCTGAGTATTGCTCCAAAATATTCTTTACTAAGCAAGATTCCTTTAAAAATTCAAATGGGAGCTTTTGCTTTAGCAACAGTTGTTCAGGGAATTTTTATCTATCAGTGTCCTCCTCAAGAAAGGGAGGGTTTTTCTAAGCGAAAAGCTTTTGAGGTTTTAGCTCCATATTTGTTAATCAGTGGTGCTATTTATATTTTTCATAGACAAGCATTCAAAGCAAACATCATGAGCACTGCTGTATTAGGGACGATTCAACTAGCAGTCAGTCAGCTATCTCCTAAGATTGTTGCTTCTCTTTCTCTTATGTTCCCAAAAGATTTTGATCCAGAAGAGGTTGCTTTTGGAAAGGCTGATTGGGAGTGTTTTTTTGGAGAAGTTGGAAATGTTCCTTTAATCCTGGGAAACAAGTAGGAGATACTCATATGCTTGTGCTGATTCCTAAGACAGTGAATAACAAGCCTTTTAACTTGAATTTATTGAAGGAACTTATTCAAGCTCCCAAACAAGGAGAAACTAAGACTACGTTGCACCTCTACTTTTATCTTGAAGAAGTTAAAGCTGAATTAGGAAAAATCTCACCAGAAAATTCATATTGGGTTTTAATGACAAAAGACATTATTCCTGGTAGTCGAAATAAGACATACGATTGTCAGAAGGAATTAGTTCACACTAAGGGAAGAGGCAGTTATGAGCTTCCAAGTGCAATAGAAGCAGCAGCGAGTATTTTGATGCATTACTTTAAAACAGGTGAATGTCTTTATATAAGAGATCCTGAGACTTATACACGCTGCCAAAAAACAGTTACAGGGGAACAATACCCTGTAACCATTGGGGGCTTCTCTTCTTACGTGCTCGACCTTAGATGCTACTCCGGCTCCAATAGCAATGAGAAGGAGGACGGCGTGGCGGCTGTCCGAAAGTTCTAGGGCATTGAGAATTGATGACTTGGAGTTTGGCAATGGCCATTGGAAATTTGATTCCTTGGGAGCCCAGCGAATGCTGGGCCCAAAATTGTCGTTAAAAAAATA
>JAUHQH010000028.1 GCA_030408485.1 Candidatus Neptunichlamydia sp.
GAGATGTGTATAAGAGACAGTCTCAGACCTTCGGAAGGACGGGAAGACGACGAATACCGCGTTAACCCTATTGAAGCCAATCGCCACCCAAAAGAACGTTTTAATATTGAAAAATTCGGGGAGCAGGAAAGAAAAAAAAGAGTTAACCTTTATGGGGCATTCCTTATCTACTTAAAAAAACTTCTTGATCGCTTTGATACAAGTGAACAAGGGACTGCTAAGGCCATCTCTAATAAAGGCCTTCCTGGAGACTTAAAAGAGCTCAAAGTTCTTTTAGCCATTATTCAAGACCTCGATCAAAGTGAAAATAGTGGTTTTTGCCAGCAACTCTCTGAAGTCTGGGTTCGCCTTCTTCAAGATGTACAAGTTTCTTCTATTTCTAAGAGAAATCAAGAAATCGATTTAAAACAGCTTTCTCTTCTTATGACAGATATCGATCATTATCCTCAGAATGAACAGCATAAACTTGTGTACTACTTATCGAATTATGCTGGTGAAAATTGGCTCCCAATCCCATTTAGGGATATTTTAAAGGGACTTTATTCTGACCATGTGGTGAATCAAAAAAATAGCACCTTGAGTACATGGATTCAAATGATCGAAGATCTCTTGCAAAGTTAATTTAGAACACATTATACTCGTTCCTCATGAAATACTCACTTCCTAAAGGAACCTTTGACATTCTTCCTCATGAATCTAAACGACAGGATCAATGGAAGGAATCTCACCGTTGGCACTACCTTGAATCGGTAATAAGAGAGCTTGCTCATACTTATGGCTATCAAGAAATCCGTACCCCTATTTTTGAAAAAACGGAGCTTTTCATTCGAGGTGTCGGAGAAACTTCCGATATCGTTTCAAAAGAGATGTACACTTTTCCAGATAAAGGAGACCGATCCATGAGCCTCCGCCCAGAAGGAACAGCATCGGTCATGCGAGCTTTTACCCAGAATAGTCTCCAGCAGCTCGGTTCGAACCACAAATTTTTCTACATTGGTCCTTTCTTCCGTTATGATCGTCCCCAAGCAGGCCGTTTCCGACAGTTTCATCAGTTTGGAGTAGAAGCGATTGGAAATGGAGAGCCTGATCAAGATTTCGAAGCAGTTGAGCTCCTTTACGAGCTCTTTTGCCGCTTGGGTCTTAAAAATTTGAATGTATTGGTAAACTCCCTTGGAGATCAACAATGTAGAAAGAGATACCAAAAAGCTCTTTTAGAATTTCTTGAACCTTATTTTGATGTTCTATCTCCGGAAAGTCAAACACGCTTTACAAAGAATCCCTTGCGGATTCTCGATTCAAAAGATGAGACAGAATGTGCTCTTCTCAAAAACGCCCCCTCCATCCTTGACTTCTTAAGTGATGAAAGCCAAAAACATTTTGATTCTCTTCGTGAACATTTAACCTCTCACGGCATTCCTTTCCAAATTACACCTCAACTTGTCAGGGGCCTTGATTATTATAATCATACTGTCTTCGAGATCACTTCTGATATTTTAGGAGCACAAAATACCATTGGTGCCGGAGGCCGATACGATGGACTTCTTCCTGCTGTTGGAGGTCCAGACCTTCCTTGTATTGGATTTTCAGTAGGGATTGAACGGATTTTGCAAACGATGGCAGGCCAAAACATTCCCTTCCCTGAAAAGCCTAGCCCCGTAGTTTCTTTTATCCCCCTAGGAAACAAAGCAAAAAAGATCGCTCGAGCTTTACTTTACAAACTGAGACATCATAATGTTTCCTCAGTCCTTATTGAAACGAGAAAAATCCAGAGAGGACTGCAGCAAGCTGAGCAAATCAATACTTCTTATTCTGTTGTCATCGGAGACAAAGAGCTTAAAGAAAATATGGGACAAGTCAAAACAATGAAGACACGGGAAACTGAAAAACTCCCTCTGAACACGATTGTTAAATATTTTAAGGAAAAGAATGAACTATAGAAGAACGCACCGTTGTAATGAATTAAAAAAAGAAGATATTGGATCCATTGTGGTCCTTTCAGGTTGGGTCCATAGAAGAAGAGATCATGGAGGGCTTATCTTTATAGATCTCCGAGATCGCTTTGGCCTTACACAACTGATTTTTGATCCAGAAATTTCAAAGAAAACCCATAAAGAAGCTTCCAAACTGCGTGCTGAATGGGTCATCAGCGCTAAAGGGAAAGTCCGGGCAAGAGGAGAGGGATTAGAAAACTCTAAACTCGAAACAGGTGCAATAGAAATTGAAGTAACAGAGCTCGCCATTCTTTCCATTGCAAAGACTCCCCCATTTTCCATTTGTGATAATTCTACAGAAACCTCAGAAGATATTCGATTAAAGTACCGCTATCTGGATATTCGCCGTGGAGAAATCGCTGAGAAGCTTGCCATGCGCCACAAAGCAATGATGGCAACACGCACCTTCTTAGATCGTGAAGGTTTTTTAGAGGTTAACACCCCTATTCTTGGTCGCTCAACTCCTGAAGGTGCTCGAGATTACCTAGTTCCTTCTCGAATTTACCCCGGGAATTTCTACGCTCTTCCACAATCCCCCCAAATCTTTAAACAGCTTTTAATGATTGGTGGACTTGATCGGTATTTTCAAATTGCTCCCTGCTTTAGAGATGAAGACCTTCGTTCAGATAGACAAGCAGAATTTACCCAAATAGACATTGAAATGAGCTTTGGATATCCCGAAGATATTGCACGCTTGATTCATGACTACTTAAAGGCTATATTCAAGGAATGTTTGGACTATACTGTTCCCGATGAAATTCCAACAATGACCTATCATGACTGTCTAGAAAACTACGGAACAGATCATCCAGACCTCCGCTTTGGAATGCCTCTTGTCCGTGTTGATGAGATCGCTAGAGACTCTGACTTTACTGTCTTTAAAGAACAACTAAATATTGGAGACTGCGTTAAAGCTCTTTGCGTAAAAGGTGGAGCTGATATTTCTCGCAAAGAAATTGATCGTTATACCGAATTCGTAGGAAAGTTTGGCCTCCGCGGACTCGGATGGATGAAAAAACAAGAAGATGGCTTAGCATCAAGCATCGTTAAATTCTTTTCAAAAGAGCAACAAAAAGCTCTAGAAGAAAAACTCAATGCTGAAACTGGAGATCTTCTCCTTTTTGCTGCTGCCCGTGAAACTCTTGTTAACCAATCACTTGATCATCTACGCCGTCTAATTGCAAAAGACCGGCATCTGATTAACCCTGACAGTTATGAATTCTTATGGGTCACTGATTTTCCTCTTTTCGATTGGGATGAGGATGAAGAGCGACCACAAAGTACCCACCACCCTTTTACCATGCCTCATCCTGATGATATCGAACTCTTAACAACTAACCCTTTAAAGGCTCGCTCCAATGCCTATGACATTATTATTAATGGATATGAATTAGGTGGTGGCTCGCAAAGAATCCATGACTACAAAATCCAGGAAAAAGTCTTTGAAGCTTTAAAGCTTGACTCTCAAGAAGTTTCTCAAAAGTTTGGATTCTTTACGAATGCTCTTCAATATGGAACACCCCCTCATTTAGGGATTGCTCTTGGGTTTGATCGACTTATGATGCTTCTTTCAAAAACAGAAAATATTCGCGATGTTATCGCATTCCCTAAGACACAAAAAGTAAGTGATTTAATGATGCAATGCCCTTCGAGTGTCCACCCAAGACAACTCGATGAACTCGAAATAAAAGCAAGTCCAAAAGAAATCACTTGGATATAAATCCGCGACCTAATACATTTGAAGTTTTCAAGAGTACTCTAGAGGAAAGTTCGCACATGTTTATTAAAAACAAATTGTTATCTCTTACTACATTTGCTCTCACGTTAGCTTTTTCAGCGACCTATGCCAAAACGCCTGAAACTAATGAAGTTCAAAATAACGTCCTTGAGGAGTCAAAGGAAGAAAAAGAGAAGGTTGATCTACAAAAAATATCCCAAGCCTTTGGACACCTTATCGGTAAAAACTTAGATTCCCTTGGTTTCAAGTTTGATATGAATGGAGTGATCAAAGGAATAGAGGACTCTATTGCTGGAAAAGAGTCTCCGATGAATGAAACAGAATGTGTTCAAGCAATTTCACTTGTGCAAGAAGAAGCGTTTCAAAAACTTGCAGATAAAAATCTTGACGAAGCGGACTCTTTTATGGTTAAGAATGCCAAAGAAGAAGGAATCGTTGTCCTTGAAAAGGATAAACTCCAGTACAAGATTGAAAAACAAGGGGAAGGAACTATTGTTGAAAAACATTTTTCACCGATGATCCGTTATTCAGGAAAATTTCTTGATGGGAAAATCTTCGGAGCTTCACAAGAAAATGAGCTCATTTCTCTTGATGAAACAATTTCTGGATTCTCCCAAGGAATTATTGGGATGAAAGAAGGTGAAAAGCGAACCATTTATATCCATCCAAAGCTTGGATATGGAACAAGTGGTTACTTGCCACCTAACTCCCTCCTTGTTTTTGAAATTGAAGTTGTAAAAGCAAACGCAACTACAGAACAAGAAGACTCCTTAACCTCGATTTCAAAAAAAGAAGGAACGGGAGAAATTGCAATTCCTAAAGAAGTGCCCAAAGGAATAATCCGTTAATATCCTTTATTGACATCCTCCCCTCCGTAAACGAAGAAGATTCCTGATTGCTCAGGCCGAAACTTAAGTCGCCCATGTTCAGAGGTTCCTGCTTCATATAGGTTGCTAATGCGTCCTCTCCACAGGCTAACACGCCATGCCCTGCCGCTAGAATATTCTTTGCAGCATTGATATCTGCATTTTCTGTATGCCCACAATTAATACAACAAAACTTCGATTGGATTATACGGCTCTTTTTGTCGATGTTTGCGCAAGAGGAGCATTTTTGTGAGGTGTAGGAGGGGTTCACTTCAACGTATACTCCTCCTAGCCACTCAAGCTTGTACTTAAGTTGCCGCT
>JAUHQH010000029.1 GCA_030408485.1 Candidatus Neptunichlamydia sp.
GTTCTAACTTATGAAGAAAAAATACTTAATTTGAAAGATTTTCATTCTTACTGGATCGTTATTCCTTGTTGCTACAATGACTTTTTCTTTAATCCAAGTCGTTCCAGGTGATCCATTTATGCAAGAGCAGGCTCTTCCTGAAGAAATCATGAAAAGTATGTATATTCACTATGGGTTAGATCAATCCTGGTATATCCAGTATATGAAATATCTAAAGGGACTCATCACTTGGGATCTAGGCCCCTCTTTTAAATATGAAGGACGCACAGTGAATGACATTATTCGAGAAGGATTTCCTGTATCCCTTGTCTTAGGCTTAGAAGCGATAACCCTCTCATTGTTTGCCGGAATTATTTTAGGAACAATCGCAGCCCTCCACCGCTCGAAATGGCAAGATCACGTAGCAATGATCATTACAGTAATTGGGATTTCTGTTCCAAACTTTATTATGGCAACGTTTCTTCAATACATTTTTGCAATGAAGCTCGATTTATTTCCTATTGGACGGTGGGGCGGTATGGCTTATACAGTGCTCCCGGCTTTATCTTTAGCGGCACTTCCAACAGCATTTATTGCTCGCTTAACGCGTGCAAATATGGTAGAGGTTTTGGAACAAGATTATATCCAAACCGCAGTATCGAAGGGACTTTCAACAAGACAAATTGTGTTAAAGCATGTGTTAAAAAACAGTCTTCTCCCTGTTATGACTTATATTGGCCCTCTTGCTAGCACAATTTTAACAGGAAGTTTTATTGTCGAAAAAGTCTTTGGAATCCCTGGTCTTGGTGGATGGTTTGTCACAAGTATTATGAATCGTGATTATACTGTCATTATGGGCGTAACAATGTTCTATAGCACTCTTTTAATGATCTGTGTCTTTCTAGTGGACCTCTTATATAGTCTTCTTGACCCAAGAATCCAGATGGGCAAAACCAAAGTAGTTGATGAGTGAAGTCTATGAAAGAAAGTAAAGTTTTGATCGATAGTATCCCTTCTTTTTCGAATTGGAAGGATGCTTGGATTAGACTCCGCGCTAATCGTCCAGCGATTATTGGCCTTTTTGTTTTAATTTTTCTGATTATCTGCGCGATTATTATTCCCCTTGTGAGTTCTCACACCTATTATGAGATCCATCTTTCCCTTAAAAACAAGACACCTTGCAGCAAGTTTTGGTTTGGAACTGACGAACTGGGGCGAGATCTTTTTACTCGTATTTGGTGGGGAGCACGTATTTCTCTTTTTGTGGGGATTGCAGCAGCTATCATTGATATGACTATTGGCGTTTTCTATGGAGCCTTTGCTGGCCTTGTTGGAGGAAAAATTGAAGAGTGCATGATGCGTCTTTTAGATATTCTCTATTCACTCCCCTACCTTTTAATCGTCATTTTATTGACGGTAATCATGGAACCAGGGGTGACAACCGTTATTGTTTCTTTGACGATTACCGGTTGGATCAATATGGCTCGGATCGTCAGGGGGCAAATTTTACAGATTAAACAAAATGATTATGTCGTTGCCGCTCACATGCTTGGTGCTAGCAGATGGCACATCCTTTTCCGCCATTTAATCCCCAACTCTATCGGCTCAATTATTACGACGATGACCTTAACTATTCCAGTAGCTATTTTTACTGAAGCGTTTCTAAGCTTTTTAGGACTAGGTGTTCAAGCTCCCATCTCAAGTTGGGGGACAATGGCAAGCGATGGTCTTTCCGCTCTCCACTATTACCCATGGCGTCTCTTTTTCCCAGCCATGTTTATTAGTACTACAATACTTGCTCTAAACCTCCTTGGAGATGGAATTCGAGATGCTTTTGACCCAAGGCTTCGTATATGAAAGATTTACTTGAAGTTGAAGATCTCCATACCTCTTTTTCTACCTTTTCGAAAAAGGTCGCAGTGGTACGGGGCGTTAGTTTTCATCTAAAACAAGGAGAAACTTTAGGCATTGTAGGTGAGTCGGGATGTGGCAAGTCTGTAATGGCTCGAAGCATTACCCGTCTTCTTCCTACTACTTCTTCTAAAATCGACAAAGGGCGGATTTTATACCGGGGCGAAGATCTCCTTCTAAAAAATGAACGCGAGCTACGTAAGATTCGAGGAAAAGAGATTGGGATGATCTTTCAAGACCCCATGACATCTTTGAATCCCACAATGCGTATCGGAGATCAAATCATTGAAGGGTACGCCCTTCATCACTCTAAAGCAACAAAAGAAGAAATGGAGGAGCACGCATTTGATCTATTAAAACGCATGGGGATTTCTGAAGCTGCTTCGCGCCTTAGACAGTATCCCCATGAGCTCAGTGGTGGGATGCGTCAACGTGTGATGATTGCGATTGCGATGATTCCCTCTCCTAATATTTTAATAGCCGATGAACCCACGACAGCTCTTGATGTCACAATTCAAGCTCAAATCCTTAGGTTAATCAAAGAAACCCAAGAAAAAGACGGAATGAGTATCATACTTATTACCCACAATTTAAGCATTGTCTCTGATTTTTGTGATCGTGTGATTGTCATGTATGCTGGTCAAATTATTGAAAGCGCTCTTGTTGAAGAGTTTTTTAGTGCCCCAAAACATCCTTATACACGTGGACTTCTTAACTCCATTCCCCGCCTGGACCTTCCTTCCACAAGAAAACTCTATTCAATTCATGGCTCTCCTCCTGATCTATCGATGAAGATTAAAGGGTGTGGTTTTGCAAAGCGCTGTCCGCATCGTATGCACTTATGCTGCGATGGAAAACCTCAAAATCATTATGTTGCTGAAAATCACCATGTTTCTTGTTGGCTATTCGATCCTTGGGTTAAAAGACAGATGGAAAAACAGTGAAAGCTCCCCTTATTCAAATTAAGAACCTTAAAAAGTACTTTTCTTATAACGGGCAAACGCTTCGAGCTGTTGACGATGTTTCGTTTGATATTTTTCCCCAAGAAACTGTGGGTCTTGTTGGTGAGTCCGGCTGTGGAAAGACAACTTTAGCACGAGCTCTTATGCGCCTTTATGAACCTACAAGCGGAAATATCCTTTTCAATGGAGAAAACATCCTAACTTATCATGGAAAAGCAATCAAATCGTTGCGCCATGAGATGCAATATATCTTTCAAGATCCATACTCCTCTCTAAATCCCCGGATGATTGCAGGAGAAATCATTGCTGAGCCCTTAAATATTCATAATATTTTGAATAAATCTGATCGAGAAAAACGTGTACAAGAGCTTATTGAATTAGTGGGATTGCGCCCAGAGTATATTGGTCGCTTTCCACATGAATGTAGTGGGGGACAACGACAAAGGATCGGAATTGCAAGAGCACTTGCTCTGAACCCTCGCTTTATTGTTTGTGATGAACCAATTGCAGCGCTTGACGTTTCCATCCAAGCACAAATTGTGAATCTCCTAAAACACTTGCAAGAAGAAATGGGACTTACCTACCTTTTCATTTCTCATGACCTTGCAATGGTGAAGTATTTATCAATGCGTGTGGTCGTCATGTATCTTGGCCATCTGATGGAACTTGCTCCAAATGATGCTCTTTATGAAAACCCGCTCCACCCTTATACTCAAGGACTTCTTTCAGCCATTCCTATTCCAGATCCTCATATTACAAAGAAGTGGACACCAATTCTTCTTACCGGAGAAGTTCCGAGTCCGATCAATCCTCCAAAAGGATGCGTTTTCTGTACGCGTTGTTCTAAGGCGCAGAAAATTTGCTTTGAAAAGCGGCCGGAATTAAAGACAATTTCGCCAGGACATCAAGTAGCTTGCCACCTGGTTAATCCTTAGACTCCCACTATTTAATGCGATACCCATAGTTCAGTAGTCAGTTTTTTGTTTCCTAAAAGAGCTTCTGACGATATTACTACCATAATTATCTCTTTTTAAAAATTCATAAAACTAACATCTTCCCAACATGATTAGGAAAATTGTCAAGTCAATCTATCAATCATATTTCTTATCGTTATAATTATTGAGATCAGCATTTTGTATAAAATAAAGCCTCAAGAACCTGAGAGCAACAATATTCTTAAAGCTCCTCTCTGTTTTGATATTTGGGAGTGTTGAGAACTGGCATAATTTTCTAAAATTTAAGCTCTTTTTAAAAAAATGGAGACCCATGCCTTGTCTAAGATTTTTAGCTGATCTAAGAGATCAGCTAAAAATCTTAGGACTTATAAGTGAAGTTTTCACCTTTGTCGATGCAACCCATTTATGATCATTCATATTTTTCTTTTAACCAAGGAGAGAATTATTGTCAGCATACTCTCTAGTTATGCGAAAGTTGCATCGAAGGGAGTGACTGATAAGCCCAAAGGATAAGTTCCTCAGTTGTCTTCCAATCTAAGCAGGGATCGGTAATGGAAAGAGCATTTCCTCCTTGAAGATGGCTTTCTAACATCATCCCCATGATTAGATCATTTCCCTCAGCAATTTGCTCTAAGACAGCACAAAAAGCAAGCTGTTGTTTTTTTGGATCTTTTTGAGAATTCCCATGTGCACAATCGACTAGAAGGCGAGAGCTAAGACCATAAAGACGTTGTTTCTGAATAGCTTCATGAATGGATAGATGGTCGTAATTTGAAGAAGTAAGGGAACCTCGCAGAACCACATGGGTATAGGGATTCCCAGAAGTTTTCATTGAGGAGATCCTTCCTTCTGTATCAATTCCAATGGAAGCTTGAGAATGTCTAGCAGCTAAAGCACCACAGATAGCACTATCAATGGTTCCATCTGTTTCATTTTTAAACCCGATAGGCATCGGAAGATGTGAGGCCATTTGTCTATGAATTTGTGAGGGGGATGTGCGTGCCCCAATAATTCCCCAAGAGACAAGGTCTTGGGTATAGGCAGGGAGGACAGGGTCGAGAAATTCTGTCGCAGTTGGCATGCCCATTTGAAGAAGTTTTAAGAGAAGTTCTCGTGAGTCGTAAAGGCCTTTTTCAATTTCATAACTTCCATCAAGAAGAGGGTCATATAGAAAGCCCTTCCACCCAAACTGAGTTCGAGGTTTTTCTAGAAAAACCCGCATGACGATAAAAATTCTCTCGTCAACTTTTTGTGAAAGCTCTTTTAAGAATGTCGCATATTCTAAGGTAATTTTCGGGTCATGAATTGAGCAAGGGCCAGCGAAAATAACAATGCGATCATCCTCTCCTCGCATGATATATTCTCCAGTAAGACGCATAAGAGAAACGCATTTTTTGTCTTCTTTTGAGAAGGGAAACGTATTGATGAGTTTGTCAGGTGTTGGGAGAGGTGTTAGAAAGCTCATGAGGCAGTATTTATTAACCTAATTCAAAAAAGCTTGAGCTTAGCATAATGCCTTTTATTGTGAATAGCATAGCTCGCCGATTGTGGCTTCTCTTTTTTAATTTCATCTGCAGTCGTCTCTTTTTTGGTTCACCATCACTTTTCGCCAACAATTACAATAGGGGCAAAGAACTATACAGAGAGATTGCTTGGATGACTCCTCTTGGGTTTCAAAAAACCTACCCTCTAATGGTGACAAGTTCAAAGAAGTATGGGATGACATCCCTTTCGGATCTACAAAAAGTCATAAAGAGATAGAGATATTGTCAAATGTTGTGTTTCAGTATTGAGCGTATCCTCATCTTCTCCTAACTTTTAAGCCGCAGCTTCCACTTGTTGTCCATCTTTGGAAGTTATTCCGTTCATGACCTTGATGATCT
>JAUHQH010000030.1 GCA_030408485.1 Candidatus Neptunichlamydia sp.
TTCTTTTTGATTTTAAGCAATAAAAAAAGCCAAGAAAAATTTTTTCTTGGCTTTTTCTAAATGGTGCTAAGCGAAAACTTTAGAAATCAAAACGGAATCCCGTGTTCATTCCTGTTAGCGATAAGTCGCCATCTGGAGTAAGGTTTTTAAAGTTTAAGAACTCCATTTGTTGCCACCAATATTGTCCTTCCCAGCCAAGATGTATACGGAAATAAAACCAATCCCAAAAACATCGACTCCATTCAAGTCCCATACTGGCATAAGTTATCGCTCGCAAGCGATAAAAGTTATCATAAATATGACCACCTTCATTATTTCCAATGCGACCAGAATTGGGATCAACACGATTCGCAGAAACACGTGCTACAATACTATTTTTGGTTTTAAATTGCCCATAGAGTAAAGAAACATGAATACCTCCAAAAAGACTGAATCCAGCGCCGAGGCCCCATTCACCAGAAGCTCCAATTTTCGGTCCTACACCCCAAAACCGACTTTTAAAACGGGCAGAAGCATTATCAAAAGGAACCAATCGCTGGGCTGTTTCTTCCTTGTCAGCATTGTACATAAAGGCTTGGAGATGTTGTCGAATAAGGGCTCCTTTTAATCCGACTGTAGGTTTCACTGCTAGATGCTTCCCTACATAATAGTTACGCCCAAGGTCCAGATCCCAAACATTAAATTGATTTTGCCAGTGACTATGTCCCCTTTCATAGGCAATAAAAACAGGAGATCCTTCATTAAGAGGGAGAATCACAAGAGTTCCAATAATCGACCCAAAGGAATTTCCATTATTTTGTGTAATGATCCCTTCTACCGAAGAATGAACTTTTGTGTAATGCCAGGTATAGGCGGTATAAAGATCCCAACCATCGTAAGGCAGGTTATACCCAAATCCAACTCGGAATCCAGGCTTAAATTTAAAGTTTTGATCCTTATTCTTAATGGTTCGGTCATTCACAGAAGACCCATTCACATCCCAAGCATAGCTAAGACCATCTTCAATGGCTCGAAGCCATAAAAACTCCAAATCAAAGTAGGGCATATTTTGATTATGACACCCTCGAGCACAATCAAGAACGACTTTGGGATAGGTATCTGTTCCCTCCTCTGTATACGGTTTATTGATATCGACAGGTTTCGGAGATTGATAACTTTTGTTGTAACCACTTTGATTTGCTTGATGATCAATAGAGGAATCAGAAACCCGATGAGTTTTTTCTAATACAGAAATACGTCCTTCGAGATTCTTAACCTGAGAATCACAAAAACCGGTGATTGGCAATGCGGTTAATGCCGCTGCTGATGAAATTAGGGAGAATAATTTCACTATAAGCCTCCTGTTAGTATACACGTCCTAGACTTCATGAAAATCTAATCCAGAATTTGCGTTATTAATTAAAACTCTGATCCTTCCAAAAAAAGACCTATTTTTTCAATAAAAAAATTATAATTTTTTTGGACAAAAATACAGTCAAGTGTCATAGGGGAGAAGAAGTACATCATTTTATTTAAAAAGAGTTATCATGTCAGAATTTTCTGACCCAAACGATGAAGTTAATGAAACTTCCTACATCAATGGAAATCAGGAATCCTCCTTCTTACATCCTATCGATGAAACAGAAGATTTCTATGACCCTTTTTCTGATCTAAACCTTTTTCTTTCAAAGAAAATCAAAAAAGAAATCCAAGAATCTGGTTCACCAGGAAAGTGGTCTGACAAAATTGAAGCGAATCTATTAGCAAAAATTCTTCCTGAATTTAAACAAAAATTTCCGAAATACCGTTTAGGAATATCTGCGCTTAAAAAGGTTTGGGAAAAAGTTGCTTATTACTATGAAAAAATCCAAGGGCAACGAGGAGTGCTTAATAAAAATGGAACCTTGAACCTAAAGTTCATGATCCGTGAAAATCTTAAGTCTAGTGTTTCTCCTTATCACCTTCCTCCTTATACAATCGCACAACAAATCGCTACTAAACTCTCAGAATGCATCGTTAGTTTTGAAGGAGAAAAACCTCAGCTTGATCACCTGACAAAAGTCATTTGGTCTGTTCAAAAACATCTCATCAAAGATCTATCCGCTATTCAAGCAAAGAACCCTTACGAAGAGTATGATACACTCGATAAACTCATCGCCAAAACAGAGCTTGAAGTCACAGCAAAAGGAGAAAATTTAGATCCTTTATCCTTAAAACAACAAGTCTTGAAACATTTAAAAGATTACTCTGGAGTCAGAAACCTTCTCAAAGAATGTCAGTTGACTTCTACCCTCTCCATGATCCTAGCTGAAAAACTCTACAATAGCTCATTAATTACCTCTCATTTCTCCTTAAAAGAAAAACATGCAATTGAAGACTTCATTCGACATCAGATCGAAATGGGACAATTTAACGAACTCCTCACACGTGATGAACACCGATTAGAACTTATTCAGAGGATTTTAGCTTTATATACCATTGCTGGTGGACTCCCCAAAAACTTAACTACTCAGTCCCTTAGAGCATCTATTCGACATATTGAAGAACTCAATAGTGATAAAAATTGCGCTTCGACACCCGATCTTGATCAAGGATTATTTATCTTTATCAATGCAGAAATTCACTTGATGAATGAAGAAAAATCTTATGACGAAGAAGGAGAAGAAGCCATTGTTAAAGCTTATGAAAAAGCTTGTGCTCTTCCTATGCTCACCACATCTCAAATGGAGCAGTTTGAGCTTCTTATCTGGAAAATCATAGAGGAAGAAGAAGGGCTTTTATCTCATACCCCTCCCGATATTCATTACATTCTTGAAAAAGAACTTGGAAATGTCTTAATTGATAATCCTAAACAGTCCTTCCGAATGATTACCAGTAATGCTCTACAGTTTTTTAAAAGAGTTTTAGAAACTCCTATGAACCAAGAGCGTGTCGAAAATAAAGTAGAAACCTGGGTCACTCAAAATGACATGCTGATCAGAACCATTCACTTTGATCCTAAGACTTCCCTATTGCAGCTTTTAGAAAAGGGGTGGAAAGATCAAAATCTTGATGAACAAACGGTAAACCACGAAAAGTTTATTATTCTGATGGAACAAAAAGTTCTAGAAACTTTCCCTCTTCTCTCTTCTTTTCAAGAAGAATTGAAGATGCGTCTATGGATTCTATATAAATACCTTTGGTATACAACTTTTTCCGATGGAAGCTCATCCACTTATGAAAGATTCCTCCTGTGGCATCAAGTCCTTCTTAGAAATCGGCACCCTGAATGGTCTAGGGGAAAATTGACTGAAACTCTCTTTAAACTTTCAGATCAATTGATTCCTCTTGCTCCTTTTGAACACGTATCATATGAAGGATCAGTCCGAATAGGATCATCGGAATTGAAAGCCATTGCCCCATGGTTAGCCATTGCTCACCAACTAAATGGCTTTGTTCCTCTTTGACAAATTCTATTAGAAAGCGAAAAGAAAATATTGTGACAAAGAAAAGACCAGCCAAACGTCCAATAGGTTTCAACAATTTCGAGAAGAATCTCCAGAACAGAATAAATGCAAAAAAATAAAAGATCCCTTCATAAAGCTGAGCAGGATGCCGGGCTGTTGGAAAACTTCCATCGATCGGATGGGCAAAAACAATCGCCCAAGGAACTGTGCTAGGGATCCCTAAAACTTCTTGATTAATAAAATTCCCTATCCGAATAAAGGTCGCAACCAATAGGGAAGGAACAACCATTAGATCAATGATCCGAGGAATGGAAAGCATGGGAAAATCTTTCCGACTTCTTGTATAGAAAAGGATGAGCCCAATCAAAATCGCAACAACTCCTCCGTGGCTAGCTAGCCCACCTTCCCAAGTTTTGATAATATCTAGTGGATGGGATAGATAATGGCTCCATTTCTCATAGAAGAGAATATGACCTAGTCGAGCACCCACAACAGTTGAAATGATCACATATACTGTCAGTCTATCGGAAAAAAGGAGAGCTTTTTTCTTTAAAACTTCCTCAGACCATTCAGTACAAGTTTTTGCATACCTTTTAAATAGAAACATGAGTAAGTAAAAACCGATAAAAAACCCTAAGGCAAAAATGATTCCATACCAGGAAATCGGACGATCGATAAAAGGAATTGTAAATGCTGTCGGGCTTGGATCCCAAAAAATATAGCTAACCATTGCGTCTCCACTATAATATGAAAGAAAACAGGAAGAAATGTTAAAGTTAAAAATTATACCACTTATAGCTGATAAACATGTGAACATGATCACTGACCACCTTACCTGTGATGACGTCAAATTCTTTGTTCCAATGCAATCTGCCTTAGCACCTCTCTCAAGACGCAAGAGCCCCTGCCCGGTCAATATTCGCTTATCTGTACTTAGGGACTCATATAAGATCGACTTTCAAATCTGTTTTAGTGTGCGCTCCTAAATTATCAAGTTTAATCTTTGCTTCGCCTCAAAGGTGAGGGTTTTCAACCATCCCCGGAGGAGACAATAATGTAAGAAGTGGCGCAGAGATTTTCACGATAAAATTGCTCGCCAATTCAGTTCTGAAGTGGGGCAATAGCATCCTTATTTACTAAACTGAGTAAAAACCTCGAGCGGTGTCCAGTAAGTTTAACACTTTTCGAGCTCTATTGTTAAGCAAAAACTCAATTTCCTCTATGTCTTCATCTGCTATATCATTAAAGTTTTGTCTTCTAAGAAGATACTGACGCACGAACCCATTTGTATGCTCATGAAGACCCTTTTCCCAAAAGCGATAAGGTTTAT
>JAUHQH010000031.1 GCA_030408485.1 Candidatus Neptunichlamydia sp.
CTGCAAATTTTTCCTCACTACAATCCCAACCATTCAGAATATGGAGCTTTTGCTCATTAATTTTCCAAGAAGAAAGTCCTCGAATCGACTTCCCATCTAAAGCTATAACTCTCTGATTGTGCTCATTTTTCTTTCGAAGCCCTTCAAGTCACCTAATCATACAACCTTTAAACGACTCTATCACAAAGTCAAGGATCTGAAGGGCTCCATATTTTATATGGACAATTGGAAGGTTTTTGCCAAAGTATTACCAAAGAAGAAACGCATTATTGGGAAAGGGGGAACAATTGCTATTGATAAGGATAATAGGAATACGTGGCCGCCATTTAGGTTGGATGATAAGGGGCATTAAAGTGGTTTCTAGAAGTGAGAAGATGGTCTATAACTCGATCAAAATATGGCGCGACTTAAAACAACTCCTCAAATCTTTTCCGACTATCAGAATACATTTCTATCTTTAAGTAACTACGTTGTATCCTAACACAAAAACCCCATGTAATACCATCTATTAGAAATAAGGGTAGTGTCTCAGTTTGAACTCAAATATTTTTAGGCTTGGACTGTACAAGTATTGTGTTTATAATAATAGAGTGTCAAAAAAACCTTAAGAGACCCAAGCAGATCCTAGCATAGCAAGTTAGCAAAATTAATCTGTGATGCTACTACAGGAGATCAAGAGCTTCCTGAGTTTAAAGATGCACGTTTTAACCGAGATAATACTAAAAATTAAGGTAATCTGCTATGACTTTTTCCCTCTAACGACAAAGACAGTGGGGACTTTTCCCAGTGAAGGAATCGCTTTTTTCCATTGAGCGATTTTTTCCGTTTTAACTCCTTGAGAAGGAAGGGTTAAATTCCAAGAAACGGAAAGATCGGTTTCTTCCTGAAGATTGTAAATAAGGGTTTTTAAGAATTTGTCGGTGCGATAAGGGGCTTCGATAAAGAGATGGGTCTGGTTTTTAGGAAGGGTGCGGAGTTTCTCTTTTAGAGTTTTTTCATCTTTCGGTGGGCAGCCATGGAAGGTGAAATTTTGGGCGGGAAGGCCTGAAAGCTGGAGAGCATATACAATTGAGGAAGGCCCAGGCAATGTTTCAATCGGAACCTTCAAAGTATGTAGACGTCGGATCAAATGTGCTCCAGGATCGGCTAAAACAGGAAGACCTCTATCAGAGATAAGACCCCATTTCTCCCCTTTTTGAAGGGGGCCAATCAGTGAGTCAATCTCTTGAGTGTGTTCATTCAGAAGGCGAATAGGGATTTCTCGAAACTTATTGGTAAAACGTTTCATATAGCGCCGAGCGCCTCTCTCGCTTTCAGCAATCATCCCATCTAACGAGGAGACAACCTCCCCTACACTAGAAGGGATAAAAGGGTTATGGTCTAAGTTTTCATCTAAGAGGTTTGGTAGTAAATATAACATATCGTTTTTTAACGCTTCGCTGCTAGTTTAGCTCTAAATTGATCGAAAAGGAGCCCTTGATTCGAAATATTAGAGCGTATTTTCATTTCTAAGTCAAAAAGTTCTTTAAGTCCCTCAACAAAATAGGGAGACTTTAGCCCACTCCGCTGAAATTTCTCAATCTTCTTGAGGGAAGCCTTTCGAGGTTCTTTTGCAAGGGTTATTTGCAAACCAAACTGGAGTTGATAGCGAAGTTGACCGATTAGAGCATAGGGATCAGTGTCTCCAAAATGAACCGTTCCACCGAGAACGACGGTCTCTGAGAGTTGCCATCCACTTTGAACGGGATCCAATGAAGAGATTTCTTTTATCCTTTCTAATGAAAGTTTTTTTTCCTCTCCGCTGTAAGCAATAACCTTATCGAGCTCTTGCAAGAGCATTGCAAAATCTGCATGAGAAAAGTCAATTAAGTAGGTGGCTCCATCTACACTTAAAGCCTTTCCACAATCCCGCGCATACTCTAAAAGCCACCGTTGTAGCCGGTTTTTTCGATCCCAAGGTTTTTCATGAGTAAGATCTAGAATAATTCCCTCTTTTTCCATCTTCTTGTAAAAAAGAGGGGTTGATTTTCCGGTAAAGATCAAAACCAAGTCTTCAACTTTAGGAATCTCTTTTTCAGCTGCTTCATCACAGATAAGTGTCCGTTTACTAGAAAATAATGAAAGTGATTCGAGTTCTTCAAGAAGCTGCTCTTTGCCTAAGCGGGTCACTTCAAACCCTATTTTTTTAGCAATGCGTTCAGAGACAAATCTCCTTTCAAAAGGATCTTCCATCAGGATAAAATAGACCTCTGAAGGATGATCGGGTAGGGCCTCGTCTAAATGTTTTTCAAAAGAGTTGATTTTTACATACTTCATAGTCGTTCATTCTAGCTGAACAGTATTTGTAAAGCAAGAACTGACTCTTAGCTCTCTGCGGCTTTTCGAATAATTAAGAGGGATGACTGAATCAAGAGGTTCTAGGCAACCTTGCCGAGGCGAGAGAGCGATCAAATCGCACCTTTTATTAAAAACCTATCCGAGTAAAATTTTCGCCGATTTTTTGGATCGTTTTAAACTGAAAAATCAGGTTCTTAGAGATCCTTATCACTTCCTAGCCAATTCAAGGTTGCGACATTACGCACCTCTAATTGCGACTCAGCGATAAGAACCTGCTTTCCACCCACTTCAATGAGATAAAGCATGGATTTTGGACTTAGTGGACGTTTTTCAAGAATTTTAACCGACTTCAAAACGTTCATTCCATGTAATCGTCCATGGCTAATTTTTCGGAACATCCAGACTGTTAAGATGACAAGAACAAGAAGACCTACAAGTACAACAATTGTTTTGATAAAGGCTGTTTCATAGGATTCGGTTGCTTTATGAACATCATGAGAAGTCTGGTGATATTCTTCAGAAGGGATGCACTCTTTTTCATCCATTTCTTTAGCTTTAGTAGGGGCCGCCTCTTCCTTCTTTTTCTCAGGAGGAGTCTCTTTTTTTTCTTCTCTCTTAGGAGCAGGATCCACTACTAGCTCCACGTTCATAAGAGAGGGGGCTAGGGTCTCTTCGGCTAAGAGGGGAACAAAAGAAAGGATCAATAAAAGCTTGAGTATGGGCATAGTTATAACCTTTAAAACCAATTGGAAAAAATAGAGTATCAAATTGGCTTGAAGATCTTTATGAAGAACTTCACTTAGATATCGCAACTAACAACTTGATGGTTAGTAAGATCGAAAGTGCAGCTCTGCGGAAAAAGATCAAGCAAGAATTTGCTGCTCTATTTTTTGAAATTGGCATAACTTTTATTCTGTGCAGAAAGCTCTTTTTTGTCTATAATTACACTCTAAGAACCTATACGGATAAAAAATTTCAGTCGATTTTTCGGTTCTTTTGAACCGATTTTGACTCCTATTTAAGGAGGCAATAGCGACAAGAGTATATTATTCTCTTAAATAGAAGTTAAAACTCGGCGAAAATTTTACTAGGATAGGTTCAAGATTGGAGTGCCAATGAATAGAGGAACCATAGCATTAGATATCGATGGAACAATCACTAATCGGGAACATCAGATCCCAGATGAGGTTGCGACCTACTTTGAAAACCTTCATAAAGAGGGGTGGCAGTTTATCTTTGTAACAGGAAGGTCCATGTCATTTGCGATGATGACTCTTCCTAAGTTGACCTTCCCTTATTTGCTTGCCCTTCAAAATGGAGCAGATCTCATTGAAATCCCTTCAGAGGAAAAGGTAGTGCGTTCATATTTCAAGATCAACGTTGTTGAACTGCTTGATCAACTTTACGAGGGGAATGAAGGGGATTTTATTGTTTATGCAGGTTATGAAAAAGGAGACCTCTGCTATTTCCGCCCTGACCGTTTCTCACCAGAGATGCAGGATTATTTAAAAGAAATAGAAAAACTCTCTGCGTCACCTTGGATTCCTTTAGAATCTTTTGATATCAAGGAGCAGAGTATTTTTCCCCTTATTAAATGTATAGGGTCAAAAGAGATGCTTGAAGGCTTGGACGAAAAACTTTCTACAATTGAAGATCTCAAAACGACATTGATCAAAGATCCTATTTCTTCCCACCTCTATCTTATTCTTATCACACATAAGGATGCAGATAAGGGGATTGCTGTGAATACGTTCATGGA
The DNA here is from genome assembly GCA_030408485.1 of Candidatus Neptunichlamydia sp. Taxonomy (GTDB): domain Bacteria; phylum Chlamydiota; class Chlamydiia; order Chlamydiales; family Simkaniaceae; genus Neptunichlamydia. The sequence continues at coordinate 4,097 of JAUHQH010000031.1, forward strand.
GAAATACCAACTGAAGCGTCCTTTGATTACTGGGGGAGATGATAACAACGATATCCCTCTTCTTAAAGCGGGTGATGTCCGCATCGCAATGGATGGATCGCCTCAAGCTTTACAAAATATTGCTCATATCATTGCACCTCCTGCAGACCGCATGGGGATCATTCAAGGGATTGAAGAAGCAATCAGGTTAGAGTCATGACTGGGTAGCTATCGATAAACGAAAGCTTGTAGATCTACCACTTCTGGAAGGTGTTACTCAAGGCTCTCAGACAGATCTGATCCCTTATTGCTATGAGGATGAGCGTTCGACTGATGTTATCCCTTTTTTTGAAAACCTTTGCTATTGGATGATGGGAAGATCATGTCCAGGAAGGAAAAGAGAGACTCCAAGCACCTCTTAGCTTTCCCGAAAAGAAGATGAATGCTTTCCTGTCCCTTTCATCAATACCCCAAAGGAGCTGGATCCTATCGAACGATGTACCCTCTTTTTAAATTAGGGGACGGACGGATACAGTCAGGGAACAAGTCATTTGAAGTAACGGGCTTTTTTAAATTTCTATCTCCATTGAGATAATCCTTATGTTAGCGCAACGTCTTCTTGAGGTGCTAGAGCTGGGCTGTCTACAGCAACACCCATTGCGTGCATTCCGTTATCGACATAAAGGGTGATCCCTGTAATTGCTGAGGCCATTGGAGAAAGTAGAAAAGCTGCCGCATTTCCAATTTCATCTGACTTTAGATCTTTTTGTAGAGGAGCATTATGATGAGCATATTCAATCATTGCACCAATGAATCCAATCGCTCGAGCAGCACGGCTTCCTAAAGCTCCTGCAGAAATGGAATTGATACGAAGCCCCCATTTCCGACCCGCTTCCCAAGCAAGAGTGCGGGTATCACTTTCAAGAGCTGCTTTTGCAGAACTCATTCCTCCACCATAGCCAGGAACAGCACGTTCAGAAGCGAGATACGTTAGATTGATCGCTGATCCATTTTTATTCATGATTGGGCCAAAATACTTGACCATACTTACAAAAGAGTAAGCAGAAGAGCTAATAGCTGTCAGGTATCCTTGTCTTGATGTTTCAAGAAGAGGCTTTTTGACTTCAGGACCATTTGCAAGAGAGTGGACGATGATATCAATTTTTCCATAGTCTTTCTCGATTTGAGCAGCTACTTCAGAAACAGTATAACCATCATACTGCTTGTAGCGCTTGTTTTCCTTGATATCTTCAGGAACTTCTTCAGAGGTATCAAAGGCTGCATCAATCGGGTAAAGTTTAAGATAGTCCATCATTGATTCATCAGAAAGCTTTCGAGATGGATCAAATTTTCCAGCCTCCCATGAGGTAGTAAAGATTTTTAAAATAGGAGCCCATGTTCCAATCAGAATCTCACAGCCAGTTTCAGCAAGGGCTTTTGCAATCGCCCAGCCATATCCCTGATCATCACCAATTCCAGCTATAAAAGCTTTTTTACCTTTTAAGTCCATTTGATTACCTCACGCTAAAGTTGGAATAAAAGATACTAAATAAGTTCAAAAATGACAACTAATACAATCTTGAAGCTGGGAAGGAAGTTAAGGAGACTTATCTAAAGAGTATAAAAATGAAAACTATCTCGAAGTTAGAGCAAAACCCCTGATGATTATACCATCTATCACAAATAATGTGTAGAATTGGATTTGATCTTTTCTGCCGCCAATTCAATTCTCAATAGCACCCTTTTTACTCAGCTGAGTAACAATCTCCAACGGCGTCCAGCTTAAGTTTAGCACTTTTCGAACTCTATTGTTAAGCAAGAACTCAATTTCCTATATGTCTTCGTATGTTACATCATTAAAGTTTTGTTTTTTAGGAAGGTACTGGCGCACCAACTTAATTTGTATGCTCATTAAGAAGACCCCTTTCCCAAAAGCGGTAAGGTTTAGCAAAACAAAAACTTGTCTTAAGGCAACGGTTTACTTGCCTGATGACAAAAGGAAACTTTTTTCCGTTATCTACTCTTAACTGTTAAGACAAAGTCTTGCACAGGCTCCAGTTTGCAACAGTCTCATTTTGTATACCCCATCTCTTAAGCCAGTCTGATATTTGTTCAGCGCTCCATTGCATTTTCAATTTCTCCTTGATGATGGAAACTATTCTTCCTTTCATCTTTATTCTGCGATGACTGGCCTGATAACGTCTTGCTCTTGCTTTCCTATCGACTTGTTCATATTGGTATCCTAACTCACCATTATTTTTCGATTCATCTCTTGATAAATCGTTGATCTATATACTTCCAATGGATTAATTATTAATGATATAAATTCTTCTCTTCCTTTTAAGGTATATAAATCTGTCTCTTATACACATCT
>JAUHQH010000032.1 GCA_030408485.1 Candidatus Neptunichlamydia sp.
CAGATGTGTATAAGAGACAGTTTTGTAATTAACGAGGATATGTGGAATCGACTTAAGGTTTTCCTTCCAAATAACCAAAAAAGAGGAAGACCGGGGAATGATGACAGGATGTTTATAGAAGTAGTTTGTTGGGTAATTCGGACAAGAGCTCATTGGAGAGATCTTCCAATGGAATATGGAAAACAGTGTATAAACAGGTATAATCGATGTGTAAAATCAGGAAAATTTAGAGAGATTCTTGAGATTTAAAAAAAAAGATGGAGATCACGAATGGCACATGATTGATACTACTATCAGAGGATAAGAGCATCAAGGATTAGGAAGCAGCAGCGGGGAGGGTTTAGCTCAAAAGTGCATGTGAAGGTAGATGCATTTGGACTTCCATTAGCTTATAAGGTAACAGGAGGGAATCGGCATGAGATTACGCAGGCAGAAAACCTAATGGGAAAGTATAAGTGTGAGTTTTTAATTGCAGATGGTGGTTATGACAGCAACGAATTTAGGAAAGAAAATGTAGAGCCTGTCATACCAGGAAGGGTCAGTCGAAAAGAGAGAATTGAAATAGACAGATACCTATTATAAAGAGCGAAATTCTATTGAAAGATTTTTCAATAGAATAAAGGGATTTAGGAGGATAGCCACCAGGTATGATAAAACAGAAAAAGTGTACTTGCTTAGAGGCTTTAACGCTTATAGGAGTTATTTTATGGTTACAAGTTTAGGGGCACGCCCTAGCAAATTCCTGATTTCTTCATAATTTTTAGAGCTTTTTCCTCTAATGCCTCGCGTCTTATAATTGAACCTACATTCACATTCCTTCAAGTGAAGGAAAAACGTGTCATTGGTTAGGTCATTAAATTTAGCAAGCCTTAACTTTTTGAAAAACTCCAAAAATAGGGATTTTGCTTAAAAGGCTGCTCCTCTCTCCCTCTTTACTCTAAGCGCTCCAAAGTAACTCTCATCTGTTTCAAACACTCCTAGCTCTTTCTCAAGATAGAGACAAAGAATCACGGAAAATGGCTTTTCTAAAGAGGTTGTAATATCTCCTTCACAGTGTTCCGATTTAACCTTAAAATTTGCGCTGCAACACTCGCATTTAGATCGTTTAAAAACGCCCCTAACATTTTTCTAATTTGATACTTACTTAAGCCTATTGAATTTCATAGCAAAACGACATATCCCTGTTTATTTTGCTAGTGAAGATCCAAATTCTTTTTGATCGTGGATTACAACTTTTTACAACACTTCGATCGAATATGAAAGACAAGCTTACGTGTTTAAAAGACAAAATATTGCTTAGGAAAAGATCTTTGATAGAGACGGTTAATGATCAGCTCAAAAATATCTCTCAAATAGAGTATAGTTGCCATAGAACTCCTTCGAATTTCTTGGTAAACTTAATGGTGGGTTGGTTGCATATAGTCATCAAAAAAAGAGATCTTCTTTAAATCTTGAAGGGAATAACAACTCTCTGATGATTGCAGCATAAAAAACCCAAAACTCAGGTTTAATAGCCTGTTCTCTTTAGCCTCAGAAAAAACTCTCCAGGTTATCTTAACCGAAGAAGAAAGCTCTCTACGAACAAGTATTGGGCGCATTCCAGAAATTCATGCTCATATAGTATTTTCAATTTTTATGGTGTGTGAATATGTCATGCCTCTATCGTACACACACACCATAAAAATTGAAAATACTATATGAGCTCAGAGGGTCTTGATGCAGCTATTTCATTGAACTCGCACGATAAGGTAAAACGAATCCTACCCTTTTTCCCAAACCATCACAGCCATTTTTGCTGCATGGATTCCTTTTAAAAGTCCCTCTTCATATCTAAAAAAAGGGTGATTCTCCAATTCGGGATAATCATTCGGCTGAAGAATGTCATCTGACGTAACATTCGGGATGATATGGCTTGCATATCTCAAAAGTTTTTTTTCTTGCTGACTAATCAATTCATTGAAGAGGTCTTCTAATGATTTTTTCATCTCTTTATCCTTTGTATTTTAAAAAATTCTCTCATGAGAGTTACTGACTCTTCTTTCAAGAGTCCTCCCTCAATTTGAAGGGCATGCGTTGGATGCTCAGATTCGAAGACATTGATATAGCTTCCATGTGCTCCATGCCGAAGATCTGGAGCTCCCCAAACAACACTTCCTACCCTAGCTAAAAGAATCGCGCCTGCGCACATCAGGCATGGCTCTAAAGTTATATAGAGAGTGGTCTGGAGGAGACGCCAATCACCTATGGTTTCCGCTCCCGCACGGATTGCTAATACTTCAGCATGAGCTGAGGGATCCTTAAGCTGTTCCATTTGATTATGGGACCTAGCAATAATTTTTTGATTATGAACCAAAATAGCTCCAACAGGCACCTCTTCTTTTTCAAAAGATTTCTTTGCTTCAAACAAAGCCTCTCCCATCATTTCATGGTCAAATTTTGAAAATTTTTTTTTACCCATATGATACTATGATAGCGAGTTGGAAATTGTTAAAGAAGACAAAAGATTATTTGATTGCTCTATTCCTTGAAATATATCTCCGAGTTTGATACAATTAAGGCTGTCACATGGAGAATATAGTCCTAAATCAATGTCTAAACAATACTATCTAAAGGAGTATAAATAAATGTCTTTAGATAAAGGAACTAAAGAAGAAATTACTAAGAAGTTTCAGCTGCATGAGAAAGATACAGGTTCGGCTGATGTCCAAATCGCCATTCTCACCGAGAGAATCACCGAGCTCACTGACCATTTAAAGCTTGCACCAAAGGACCACGCCTCTAGACTGGCTCTTTTAAAGCTTGTTGGCCAACGAAGAAAACTTCTCGATTACTTAAATTCTACGGATACGAAGCGTTATCAAACGTTGATTACACGTCTGAAACTACGTAAGTAAAGTTACTTCTTTAAAAGCCAGAGGCAAGTCCCCTGGCTTTTTTATTCAAATTTTCCCTTCTTGCATCTATTTTCTTGCCCTGATAGACTCTCTCTTTTTGCCTCTGAATCCGACCTACGGGTATTTTTTATGAATGCTCATAGGTCGCATTCAGGGGTGTTAACCTTAAGATTATAGGAATTACATGGAACTCAAACAAAATACGCTTGAATCGAAATCTGTAACCGTCTCAATAGGCGGAAGAGAGATCACCTTTGAATCAGGCAAAATCGCTCGCCAAGCGGGTGGATCTGTCATGGTCCGCAGCGGAGATACAATGCTCCTTGCAACAGCATGTATGGGTCCTGCCCTAGATGAAGTGGATTTCTTACCCTTAAGAGTCGATTATCAAGAAAAATTTTCATCTGCTGGAAAAACTCTAGGAGGGTTTGTTAAGCGTGAAGGACGTCCAACAGAAAAGGAAATCCTCACCTGCCGCTTGATTGATCGCCCTATTCGCCCTATGTTTGAAGATGGTTACTATAATGATACACAAGTCATTACAACGGTCCTTTCTTATGATGGGATTCACCAAACAGAACCACTAGCGATTTGTGCCGCTTCTGCAGCACTTGTCATCTCAGAAATTCCATTCATTAAGCCTATCGGCGCCGTCCGTGTAGGAATGATTGAAGGTAACTTCGTTGTGAACCCAATAGTTGAAGAAATGAAGTCCTCTATCCTCGACTTAGTTCTTGCTGGAACAGAAGATGCGATCCTGATGATTGAAGGATATTGCGACTTCTTATCCGAAGACCAAGTAATGGAGGCAATTGCAACTGGACACGAGGCCATTAAAATCATCTGTCAAACCCTTGCAGACTTCCGAAAAGTTGTGGGAAAAGAGAAGAATCGAGAAGGCCTCCGCTTCCTTACAGAAGGACTGATGGAAGAGGTCGACAACATCATGAAAACCCCTCTTCAAGATGCGATTCGGATTACCGAAAAAACGGTTCGTGAAGAAGCCCTTTCTGCGATCCGAGAAAAAGTGAAAGAAGCCCTTCTCTCGGAAGAAGATCCTAAGTACAAGAAATTCGAAGTTGCCATGTCAATGAAAAAAGTCACGGCACATCATATGCGCCAAATGATTCTCAAAGAGAAAAAACGGTGTGATGGACGAGAAGCAGCAGATATCCGCCAAATCTGGGTGGAAATAGATCCTCTTCCAAGAACACATGGAAGTGTTCTCTTTACACGAGGAGAAACGCAGTCGATTGCCGTTTGTACTCTTGGTGGTGAATCAATGGGACAACGGTTTGAAACCCTTGATAAAACGGATGGCCTTAGAAACTTCTACCTTCAGTATAGCTTCCCTCCTTATTCAGTGGGTGAGGTCAGAAGAATGGGCCCTCCAGGACGTCGAGAAGTCGGTCATGGAAAACTTGCTGAACGTTCTTTAGAAGCAACCATCCCAGCAAAAGATGACTTCCCTTACACCATTCGTCTTGAGTCTAATATTACAGAGTCTAATGGTTCTTCTTCAATGGCATCGGTTTGCGGTGGTTGCTTAGCTATGATGAGTGCAGGTGTTCCCATTAAGCGCCCTATTGCGGGAATTGCTATGGGACTGATCCTTGAAAAGGAAAACTACGCGATTCTCTCTGACATTCTCGGAATGGAAGATGCTCTCGGCGATATGGACTTTAAAATCGCTGGAGACGAAAAAGGGATCACGGCCTTCCAACTCGATATCAAAATGGAAGGAATTAACCCACAAATCATGAAAGTGGCCCTTGCACAAGCGAAAGAAGGACGGATCCATATTTTGAAAAAGATGCTTGAAACTTGTCCAAAATCCAATGAGAGCCTTTCAAAGTACGCTCCACGTATCGAGACGATTCGCATCAAGCCAAGTCAAATTGGAACGGTCATTGGTCCTGGTGGAAAACAAATCCGCGCAATCGTTGAAGAAACTGGTGTGGATATTAACATCGATGATGACGGTAATGTTAGTATTGCTTCCACTTCTGCCAATGGAATGGAGCGTGCTCGTGAGATCATTCACGATTTAACAGCAGAGGCTGAGATTGGAAAGACCTATAAAGGAAAGGTTGTGACGATTAAAGACTTTGGTCTCTTTGTTGCATTCCTTAACGTTCAGGGACTCTGCCACATCTCAGAGATCGTCCACGAGCGGATTGAAAACATCTACGACCATTATAAAGAAGGAGATCAAATCGAGGTGAAAGTCCTTGACATCGACAAAAACGGAAAAATCCGCTTAAGTCGGAAGGCTACTTTAGAAGCCCCCACTAGTAAATAAGCTTAAGGCCTGTATCTTATACACATCT
>JAUHQH010000033.1 GCA_030408485.1 Candidatus Neptunichlamydia sp.
TTTGTAGATTTATCAAAAAAACATCTGCATTAACATATCTCTCACCTGCTCGGTCAATATTCCACTTTCTATACTTAAGAGACCCCCATACAAGATAGACTTTCAAATCTGTTTGAGTATGCGCTCGTAAATTATAACATCGCATGGCAACAAGTTTAATCTTTTCTTCGCCTTAAAGGCGAGGGTTTTCAACCATCCCCGGAATCAATCAGGTTCATCATCATATTTAATGAATTCCCACTTCTTCAGCAACAGCTTCAGACCCTTCTAGAGTGAGCTTTCGATGCTTCAAGTTATCCCAACTTGAGATAAGATCCTCTTCACCAATCACTAAGAATATCTTTGGCAACCGTTGTTTTCCCAACTTGCCTAGGGCCCATTAGAAAAAGCATCTGATCATGTTCTTGCAAGATGCTCGAAAATATAATTGTAATAAAGTCTTTTCATGCCTGAATATTTTCGGAGTTCATTCCTAAATTATCCAGCTCACCATAGAAATAAAGATTTTTAGTTGTGAGAGATTTCTCCTTTTGGTAGATTGCGATCTTTAATTATGGGATTAAGGATATCGAAAATGTTTCTGAGAGTGGTTTGTCTATTAGGGATTGCAAGCAGTGCTTTTGGTGCTGTCCGTGGCGCTTATTACAATCACTTTGCTGTCGAGGGAAATTATGTTCTTTTAAGACGAGCTAACTCTCACAACAAACACTTGGTGTCAGCTGCTGGGGGCTCTATTAACTTTCCTACGCTCCTTGCACCCATAGAGTGTTCAAAAGAGCCAGGAAAGCCAATGATTGAATCGAAAGATCTCATTCATGACATGTATTTCGATAGCGGCTTTTCTTTAGGACTCAAAGTCTTTCAAGACATTAAAACAACCTGGGAAGTCCGCTATTTAGGAGGCCTTTCTTGGCAGGGGAAAAAGACCCGAAACTGTCTAGAGAATTTAAATCTGGATGGAACGGTCCGTTATGGAACACGTGATTATGAATATGCTAGTCGGGTCAAAGCCCTTTATAACTCGAACATGCACTCGTGGCAGCTCAACTTCTGGCGCGATATCACTCCCCGGTATACCGACTACTTTTCGATTTCTTGGCTTACCGGTTTTCGGATGTTTGATATCGATGAAAAGATTAAACTCCAATTTCATAAAGATCACCGAACCAGTCGTTACCAGGTGAAAACAGAGAATAAATCATTTGGACTGCAGCTCGGCGGAGATATTGAATATAACCCTTACTACTTCCTAACCTGGGGCCTTGTTGTCAAAGTTGGTGGGATGTTCAACCGGGATAAACAAGTGTATGACGATAACAATACCATTGAAATCCATGGTATCGACCGGAGTGGTTCCAATTTCTCCTATATGGCTGAGATCTATCCCTTCATAGAACTGCGCCCAACCAAACACTTCTTTTTTAATATTAACTACCGCGTTATCTACGTTGGAGCCATTGCCACGGCAGACCGGAACATCATTCTTCATGGCTCAGGATCGATTCTCGACCATGGCGGCGATGTCATCTACCATGGTCTGACAGGCGGCATGCAATTCAATTTTTAATTTAATGCTTTTGTCATCTTTAGCCACTCTTAAGAAAGAAAAGACACGAGGGAATCTCCATCCCGTTTAGGGGATTGAGGTAAAAAAGGTACCATTTATTTACCCTGGCATTCTGTGATATATCGAATAATCGTTTCCGATGATACTGCACCAGCTGTGCCAACATAGTATGCAGATGTCCAAAGCTTGTCTTTTCCACATTTCCTTTTGATAAAAGGAAATTTTAGGCGTAACATTCTTGAGGTATAACCTTTCAATTGCAATAAATAATAGATAATCCGTTCTTCTCGGCACATGCATAGATCAATCGGTTGAGTTCTCTCTGTACTTCCTCGAGAAGGATTTTTTTTCTATACTCTAAAGTGATAACCCGTCTGATAATGAGTCCAACTTGTTTGACCTTGCTGTAAACCTTGGTTTTTCATTTTTTATTATTTTGAACCATTTTATCTATAGTCATCCCTATGTAAATATTGTAAATTCTACTCTTCTCTATTGTTTTTCTATTAGAAACTCTTTAAAATCGCCTGTTAAACATGGGGAAAGAGTTTAAAAATAAGGAACTTATCATGAGTACGCCGCTATCTTTTAATGCAGCTTGTAGGCAACTTGCAAACGCTGGCTATGAGGTTGTTTCAGCCGCTTGGAGAGCCCCTTTTACAGGGGGAAAAATTCGAATGGTGGCAGTTGGCCTTCCTGTCCTTTTCGTTGCAGCAGCCACCGGTGGTGTGATCTATGCTGTCATGATAACCATCTTAAGAACAGCTTGCAATAAGTTTAGAAATGGTGCGAGTCATATTTATAAAAAATTTTTCGAGAGTAGAACAATTACACCTATTTACCCAAAAGATCCACAAGATCAAGAAGGAGTCCAAAGAAGACAAGTTGAAATTCCCCTAAATCAATTGTCAGAGATGTCAGAGAGCGAACATTGTGATAGTGTTGGCGAGACTCAGAAACTCGCTTTTGCCGCACCTCTTCCTAAAAGTGCTGCCAAAGAGCGGAATGAAGCCCTTCTTAAGTTTTTAGATTTGGTCAGCAAATACTTCATCGATCCTTGGGTCATTAAAAATGAAAAGCTTCTTAAAAAAGCAGCACAAACAAAGGATCCTTTCTTACAAGCGATGGTGGAAGATAAAGAGGCTTTAAGAAATTGGCTTCGATCGATTGCCCTTTGGCAACTCAGTTTGCAGTGGGATCAGCTCGAAGCAAAGTATGTGAAAATGGAAACCTCCTCACCTCCAACTCTCAAATCACTACAACGCCAAGTCCAAGCAGCGCAGCTTGAAGAGAACCTTTGTCTAGATCTGATTAAACAGCTCCAATCTAATGATGATGGAAGAGTTACTCATTTCCAACAGATCGTCACAGCAAGCAATCTTCCTCGAGATAAACAAATGGTTCTTATGGCGATCTCGCTTCAATTCGATGTACTTCTTCGCCCAAAATCTTCTGATGACAGTGCTCAGCCTCCTCCAAACGAAAAGATTCGAACTAATTTTGCGATGATTATGCATCATGGAATGGCTATCTCCATGACACAAATATCTATGATGATTGAAGGATGGATAGCAGTTATTAAGCAAATGTCCTCTCATTCTCTACATCTTAACCTACAAGAAGATCGACAAAAGCCTAAAAGAGCTCCAGAAAATCCCGATCTAAATACGAAAAAAATAAACACAGAAATCAAGGAACTAGTTAAAGAAGCCTCCACCACTCTTTCTAAAGAGCTTAGTCAACACTATCTCCTTCCTTTGTGGAAAAAACAACAGAATGAATGGGAGCATTCCATTAGAGAAGCATTAGGAAAGGAAGCTGTGGAAAGCAACAGTCCCGCTCATAAACTAGCCAATAAGTTCATGAATGACTTCAAAACTTCTGAAACAGAGTTCCTTCTCAATAAGTACAGTCATGATTTTTCAAGTGCACTTATATCCAATACCGCTTTCTTCCGATCCGTTCGCATAATGCAAACTAAAGAAAGCGCTTTACTAAAAACAATTGCAACTCTTCCAGAAAGCCTTCTTCTTCAAATAGAGCCTGTCCTTACTGGCATGTTGCATAAATCAGCAAGAATGATGTCTGAAATCAATTTAAAAACAACAGTCCCTCGTATCGCCACCTATGCTATTGATCTTTTAGGGTGTTGCCGTGCGATGCAGGAGGTAAGAGCTCAGCAAGCTTTACAAGAAGACTATCGATTTGAAGTAATTGTTGATCCTAAACATAACGAACAACACGAAGTAACTCAGTTGTTACTGTCTGCATTAACCGAGGAGGAACAAGTCAAAGCAGTGCAAAAACTCTATTTGGAAATTCCTGAACCTATCCTCACAGGACAAGCAGTCATTGACAAATTAGGTTCAAAAGCACATAAAATCGTACGGTTAAGTCAACCCGATATTCAAGAAAGAACCTGGATCCATACGACAAAAAAACGCTTAGAAGGACTCCTCCGGATAAAAGCTGTACAATACACTCAAGAACCGAAAGGACAATGGTTAGCAACACTCTTAAAAAGTAAATCTAATGGAGGTGATGGAAGAACCAGCCTCATTGGATCCCTTCTTTCCCTCCAAAATAAACTATGGAAACTCTTTCCTGGAGCGGATAGTATTGCAAAAATTTTAATCATGGGAGTTCAAACGTTTATTGAAGAAGAAGCGTGTGAAAGGGTTCAAAAACAACTCAATAAGCTCACTTCCACAGAATTTTTAAGTGCAACGATTGGAAAAACACTTGTGAAAGGGCTTATAGATCAATCAAAAGATCAGAAAAATCAAGAGGGGAACCTCTCTCTACTTCAGGACGCCTACGCCTTCTTACTCCCTGAAGAGCAACAATCTATTCTAAAACACCTGGGTACACAACCCCAAGATCAACAAGGCAAGGAATTACAGAAACTTCTTAAGAACAGCAGCAATCGAAATAATCTCATTTTAAAGATGCAACGTGAAGAAGAAACTCTTGCTCAAGCTATCGAGACAATCACAAAAGCTTATAAAGTCCTTAAGAAAAATCAAACGAGAAATCATGAAAAAATCGCTTCTCTTCAAAAGGTCTATGGTAAGATCAAACGAGAAAAAGACCTGAAACAGTTCGCAAGGATTAAAAAGCTTGTCGTTCACGTTGCCGGTGTTAAACTAAAGAAAACCTTGAATTTTAGAAGTGGTCCTAGTCTAAAATCAATCATTCTATCCGTCATTCATGAAGTTTATACTCTTCTTTCTTATCAAGAAGTGGTGAAACATTGGATCTTTACCATTGTAGACCTTCTATTAGATGAACTCGAAGAAGGAACAAGCTCAAGACGAACTCGTCAAATTGATCCTTTACTTGAAAGCAATACAGGCGAAAACATTCCTTCGATGCTAGATTTTATTCTACCAGACCAACGAAAGATTCTTCTTCAACAACTCTCTGAATTAATGCAAACAAGTTCAAATCGCAAAGGAAGCGGATGGTGGAGCATGAGTGCTTGGATGGAAACAGGAGCGACGCTCGCATCGAACTGGGTACCCAAAACCGTTTGGGGATATATTGAAACCGCTTTCAAAAAAGATCTGGAGACCACCCCTCCTCATCTTACTAAGCTAGCTTTACAAAAATTTAAAACCTTTGCAACAAATCCCAAAGGATTAGCTAATACTGTGATCCAATCCTTAATCGAAAATGTTGCAGATCCCTGCTCAGGAGAAGAGCGTTCCAAACGAATAAATGAGAGCTACGAGCAAAAGCCAAGAAAATGAAGATCTTTTTTTAAGCTAGGAGTTTTTCGTACCGCTTGAGGGCGGCGCGAAGAGCGCTTTCAGCATCGATATCTTCTCCTTGGGCTTGAATAACAAGGTTAAGCAATTGACCCCCAAAAGAAATTTCAGCAGAGCTCTCTTTCTCAGGAAGCGCAATCTTTTCTCGACGGAGTTTTGAAATGACCTTTTGAGCCCGCGCTAAACCGGTGAGGGTTTTGGGGATCCCCTCAAGAGCACTTTTACGCTCTTTCTTCTCTTCCTTTTTTACCCGTTCCCAATGATAGATCACCTCTTCTGGAGTCTCTACTTTAAGATCTCCAAAAACATGGGGATGACGCCTAACAAGTTTTTCAGAAACGATTGTGATGATCTCTTTAAGAGAAAATTTTTCCCTTTTTTCTCCAAGTTTGGCAAAGAAAAGAATCTGAAACAGGATATCACCCAGCTCTTCGATCATCCCTTTAAAATCTTCTTCATCGATACTATCGAGAAGTTCATGCACTTCCTCCAAAATATGAGGACGGAGAGATCGGAAAGTTTGTTTTTTATCCCAGGGGCAACCATTCGGTCCATGAAGTGCATCTGTAATTTCTATGAGTCTATCAAATTCTTTCATGGAAAACAGTTTACTTTATCTCTTCTTAAATGACACACTTTTCATTGTCTTTTTCATTCAATTTAACTTGATTTTTTCGGCAAAAAACAACCTTTCGATCTCGCTAATCAGCGATGTGATTAGCCCTGATCTCCACAGTCAATTTTTCCTCGAAAACCCTTGCGTAAATTCTGCAACTTATTTTTGATAAATGGTATTAATTGGAGAAATCATCCCTCTTTTTAAGGTAAATAGAGGCTGAAAAGCACCCCATTAAAATTTTCTATCCGCAAATCTATGAGAGAAGATCAACCTCTACTTTTGACCGTCAAGCAAGAGAGGAAGAAGAACGGATCCTGGCTACACAGAGAGAAACAACAGATCAAACAATAGAATATAAACGAGTTGCTGTTTTATTATTAAAGCTTTTATACCATCTATCAAAAATAGTATGCAAAAGCCCCTGTTCATGAAGGATCCACAGTGCTATGTGGGATTTGTAGCAGAAAACTTAACAGCTATTCCCAAAAAACCTGTCCTCATGCAACACTTAGCGCATAAATGTAATGGTTCCCTATATTAGAGCGAACCAGTAAGGAATATACCCTCTTTTTTATGAAGCGACACTTTACGACAACGACTTACTTACTAAAGGATGATCAAGTCCTTCTTCTCTTTCACCCGAAACTGAAGAAGTGGCTTCCCCCAGGCGGACATATCGAGGCTAATGAATCCCCTCCCATGGCTGCGCGAAGAGAAGTTTTGGAAGAAACGGGACTTGAATTCATCTTCATCCATGAGGAAAATATTTGGATCGATCGGTGGAATGCAAAAAGTTTTGAGCGTCCTTATCTCTGCTTAATGGAAGAAATCCCTGAACATAACGGAGTTCCAGCCCATCAACATATGGATTTTATCTACCTTGGAAAGCCCATAGGAAATCAAGCACCTGTTTCTGAAGACTCTATTTGTTGGTTTACCCTAGAAGAAATTGAATCACTCAAAGATGAGGAAGAGATTTTTGTCGAAACGAAAGAGGTCGTTCGCACCCTCCTCCCTGTAGGGGTTTCCCCATGAATAAACCCGTTTTTTTTGTTGCAGCAACAGGACAACACGTCGGAAAAACAACCACTTGTTTAGGCCTTGTCTCAGGACTTATGAAGCGACATAAAAAAGTCGGATTCATCAAGCCAATCGGCCAAGAACATGTAGAAATCGATACCGGGATTCATGTCGATAAAGATGTTGTCCTTTTCAAAGATCATTTTGACCTCGATGAAAAAAATGAAGTGATGAGCCCTATCCTTTTTCCTCGAGGGTTTACGCGTGATTTTATTGATGGAAAAGTCTCTGAAGAAGAATTAAGTGAAAAAATCCAAAACTCCTTTCATCAGATCCAAAAGAAAAGCCAGAGTATTGTAGTCGAAGGAACAGGACATGTGGGTGTTGGATCCATTGTGAACTTGAGCAATGCCAAAGTTGCTTCAATGTTAGGACTCGATATGATTCTTGTCGCATCAGGAGGTCTAGGCTCTTCTTTTGATGCCTTAGCCGTCAATAAAGCACTTTGTGATGTGCATGGTGTCAATATTGCAGGGGTCATCCTGAATCGTGTTCACGCTGACAAACGAGAAATGGTTCTTTCTTATATGGAACGTGCCCTTAGCCGCTTTGATATTCCAATCATTGGCTGTATTCCCTTTGATCCTTTTTTAAGTAATCCTACGATGCAGGATTTTGAGCTCCTTTTTAAAGCGACTCTTTTGTCGGGTGAGGATCACCACATGCGCCATTTCCATCATTTGCACCTTGTAGCGACTTCTCTGAAGAACTACCGAGAACTTATTCTTCCTAACCAATTGATCATTACTCCTGCTAATCGTGAAGATATCATCCTTGCAACTCTCACGAAACATTGGGATGTTAAAATCGCTAATCCTAATGATGATCTGTCTGTCGGAATAATCCTTACAGGAAACGTGCCCCCAAGGAAAACAATTCTTGAAGCGCTTAAAAAAGCAAATATTCCGATGCTCCATGCCCCTGTAAGTAGCCACAAAGCAATGGAAATGATCACTTCCTATACGGTTAAAATTCGAAAAGAAGATAAAGAAAAAATTATTGAAGCGGTTGAGCTTGTTGAATCACATATTGATTTCGATAAACTTTCAAGTGCACTTCAGAAGAAGAAGACCATTTATCAAAAATAATATGTAGAAATCAAGTTATAGACCATCTTCTCACTTTTAGAAACCACTTTTTAATGCCCCTTATCACATCCGAGCTAAATGGGCGGCCGCGTATTCCTATATTATCCTGCTCAATAGCAATTTGTTCCCCCCTTTCCCAATAATGCTTTTCTTCTTTGGTAGTACTTTGGCAAAAACCTTCCAATTATCAGGATAAAATATGGAGCCCTTCAGATCCTTGATTTTGTGATAGAGTCGTTTATTTAAACGTTGCAACACT
>JAUHQH010000034.1 GCA_030408485.1 Candidatus Neptunichlamydia sp.
TCTAAAAAGGCTTTGAAAAGAATTCCTTTAACAACACCAAATTTTGAAGCAAAAATCGAGATATCCATTAAGTCTGAGCGCTTCAAGTCAATAAGTAATTTTTTAAGTCGATTTACATGAGGTTGGTCTGCATAAAGAGCCCCAATCACAGCTCCAGAACTACAGCCAACAATGAGATCAGGATGGATTCCAGCTTGCTCTAGCTCTTTTAAAACCCCAACATGGGCAAGTCCTTTTGACCCTCCACCACCCAATACAAGAGCAACTTTAATATGCTCTTGAGGAACTTCAAACCGAGGAATAGGCTCTGGCTGAGCCTCCGAAAGCTTCATTGTTTGACACCCTCCTAAAATAAAAGGGAGTAAAATAAGGAGTTTAGCATTTTGTGCAAAGAGTTTTTGGCACACTTTATCCCATCTTTTCACTCCCTTCCGTTCTCCAAATCTCGCGGATAATACTATCGATTTTGGGAGATCAGGATTAAGCAAAAATCTGGGCGCAAATCGCAACAACAACTTTTTGTACAAAGTACTCGTTAATTTCATGAACGCATTTTATCAGAGTTTCACTTCTGCCGCTAGCGTTATTGATTGTTCATCGATTGAACGGGATTCAACTATGGCTCCAAAGCAATTTTACTATTGGAAAGGGTGGTTCCAATGAAGATCCCAAACTTCCGTCCATTTTTTGTTTTAAAATGAATTTGCGGATGAAGGGTTGATCCTCAGAAAGGAGACGGAGCGTTAGGTCTTCTAAGGCATCAAGCTCTGCACAAGGCGCACTCTTCTTCAAAAGATATTCCCCTTGCTCAGAAGTAATCCTCATAGGTTGGCCCCTTTTTCAAAGGATCTGCATGAATCCAAGTTCCTGCAAAATGCTCTCTATATTCCTTCTTAAAAGACTTTACGTGTAAAGGCATTCCGTTTTTTGATGCAAGTAAAACGGCTCTTTTATGAAGGACAAACTCTGGAAACGTTAAGGCTTCTTTAAACGAAAGTTCCGAGATAAATGTTGCTTTAGGATCTCTTTTAGGATCGTTTGTATAGATCCCTTTAACATCCTTGTAAAACTCGACATTTTCAGCGCCAAGCGCTGCTGCAATAGCAACTGCAGATGTATCACTTCCGCCGCGCCCCAGCGTTGTAATTTCTTTTTCAGCACTCACCCCTTGAAATCCACCAACAATAACGACTTTTCCTTCGTCAAGATGTTTTTGAATCCGAATGGGGCGCACATCTTGAATAAAAGCTTCGTTATGATGGTTGCAGGTGATAATCCCCGATTGACTTCCCGTTAAACTAATCGCAGAGATATTTCGCTCTTCTAAAGTGATTGCAAGGAGGGACATGCTAATCCTTTCACCAACCGAAAGGAGCATATCCATTTCGCGCTTTGAAGGGTCTTTAGCCATTTGATATGCCAACGAAGTAAACTCATCAGTTACATTCCCCATAGCGCTGACAACAACAACAAGGCGCCCTTTTTTCTCGCCAATAATGTCTGCAACATTTCCGAAATGCTCAGGAGTCTCTAGAGCAGCACCACCAAATTTCATCACTAGTGTCTTCATTAAGAACTATACTAGACGCTCGGAACGTTTGAGATCTACGAAAAAAACCCTCGGTTTGCAACCAAGGGTTCTTAGAAATTGATTTGAAAACGCTTACCACCTTTATCAATGCTAGTGCTCTATTGCAATCTGTCTTAAACATAGAGGGCTGTTGTAAAGTTGGAAGATCATCGTCTAAGTTATCTTTTCACCGAAAATTAATTTATCCAAAAAATCTTTCAGCTTTCAACAGCCCCATGTTGTATACCCTCATCTCTTAAGCCAGTCTGATATTTGTTCAGGACTCCATTGCATTTTCAACTTCTCCTTGTCCTTGATGATGGAAACTATTCTTCCTTTCAGCAATGATTTGATCAATCAAATAAGATTGAAAACCCAACCAAAATTAAAGCGGTTATTTGATTTTTTGATGTTTTTGAGTCGTTTTAATTCAATCTCAGTTCATAGGCTCACCGTTATAAGAGGTTGCCTTTATTACGAATTATTTGTTAAACTCTCCACTTAAATTAAGTCGCTGCTGCCATGAAATGTTTTGGCATAAGCGAAAAACATGATTAACCCACGGAGAAGCCCTACAAATGTCTAAAGAACTCGAGTACGATTGGAGCGAAAGCAAGATTATCGATGATGTCGATTTTCAAGATGAAGATGCAAAGCTATTTCAACAGCTACTAAACAATAAAGAAACCACTGGAGAAGATGGAACCATCTCCTCCATGGAAGTAGGGCAAATCCTTAAGGGAACGATTGTAGAACTGACTCCCGACTTCGTCGTTGTCGATGTTGGTCTTAAATCTGAAGGACTCATCCCCGTCAATGAATTCAACGATCCCAATGAACTACAACTTGGCAATGAGATTGAAGTTTATCTTGATCGTACCGAAGGCGAAGATGGACAAATTGTTCTTTCAAAAGAAAAAGCGCGTCGCCAAAGACAATGGGAACATATCCTTGAACACTGCGAAGAAGGATCGATTGTTGGAGGGAAAGTTGTCCGAAAGGTTAAGGGTGGCTTGATGGTAGATATCGGGATGGAGGCTTTCCTTCCTAGATCTCAGATCGACAACAAACGGATCAAAAATCTCGACGAGTACATCGATAAGACTTACGACTTCAGAATCCTCAAGATCAATATTGAAAGAAAGAATATCGTTATTTCGCGCCGCGAGCTTCTTGAAGAAGAGCGCAGCTCTAAAAAAGCAGAACTTCTTGAAAGTATTCAAGAGGGAGAAATCTGCAAAGGACTCGTTAAGAACATCACAGACTTTGGTGTCTTCCTTGACCTAGGTGGAATTGATGGTCTTCTTCATATCACTGATATGACATGGAAACGGATCAAACATCCTTCAGAAATGGTTCAACTGAATGATGAACTTGAGGTAATGATCCTTCATGTCGATAAAGATAAAGGACGTGTCGCTCTAGGACTGAAACAAAAAGAGAACAATCCATGGGAGGAAATTGAAGATCGTTACCCTCCTGGAACCAAAGTTAGTGGTAAAATCGTTAACCTTGTTCCTTATGGAGCCTTTATTGAAATCGAGTCTGGCATTGAAGGACTCATTCACGTTTCTGAAATGTCATGGGTCAAAAATGTTACTGACCCAAACGAAATCGTTAATAAAGGAGATGAGCTAGAAGTGATTGTTCTTTCTGTTCAAAAAGAAGAAGGAAAAATTTCCCTCGGTATCAAACAGACTGAAAAGAATCCTTGGGAAGATGTTGATGCGAAGTACCCTGTAGGAAGTACTGTTAAAGCAGAAATCCGCAGCTTAACAAACTATGGAGCTTTTGTCGAACTAGAACCAGGCATTGATGGCTTGATCCACATCTCTGATTTAAGTTGGATTAAAAAGGTTTCTCATCCTTCTGAAGTTCTCAAGAAAGGGGATGTCGTTGAAGCGATCATCCTATCTGTAGACCAAGAAAGTAAAAAAATTACTCTCGGTGTCAAGCAACTCGGAAGCAACCCTTGGAAATCGATTGAAGAAACGCTTCCTATTAGAACTGTTGTCAAAGGGACCGTCACAAAAATCACTGCTTTTGGAGCTTTTATCGAGCTTAAAAATGGGATTGAAGGTTTAGTCCACGTAACAGAACTTTCTGATCAAGCTTTTGGAAAAGTAGAAGAAGTCGTTGCTGTTGGTGATGAAGTCACGGCTAGGGTGATTAAACTCGATCCAGAACATAAAAAGATCTCTCTTTCTATTAAAGATTACCTAGTAGAGAAAAACCAAGAGAACCGTGATGACATCGTTGTTTCCCAGAAACAGGAAGACGAAAAAGAAGAAGAGAAAGAATGAGGAAGGGACTTCCCCTCCTTCAACATTAACGTGTGAAAGGCAATGAATAAAGATCTAATCGCAATATTTGAATATCTCGAAAGAGAAAAAGGGATTAAAAGAGAAACGATCATTAATGCTATTGAAGAGTCCCTTCAAGTCGCTACCCGCAAGAGTTTAAAAGGTGTAGGGCTTATCTCTGTTACTGTCGATCCCAAAACGGGAACCATTAATGTAGCTGCTGAAAAAGAGATTGTTGAAAATATTGAATATCCAGAAGAAGAAATTACTCTTGAGGAAGCGCGCGAACTAGATCCTAACTGTGAAATGGGAGACTTTGTTCAAGTCGCTATTCCACCGATTGATTTAGGACGGATTGCTGCTCAAACAGCCCGTCAAGTGATTTCGCAGAAGTTAAGAAGTGCTGAACGGGATGTGATCTATGAAGAATATAGACACCGCCTTCACGAGATTATCTCTGGGAAGGTCAAGCGAGTTGTTAAAGGGGCAACCCTTATTGTTGACTTAGGAAAAGTGGAAGCTATCCTTCCAGAACACCTCTATCCTAAAACAGAAAAATACTATGTGGGAGATCCGATCCAAGCCCTTTTATGGGAAGTTCGTGACACTGAAAATGGTGGCGCTGAAGTTGTATTAAGCCGGAGCCATCCTGAAATGGTTGAAAAGCTCTTTAAACAAGAAGTTCCTGAACTGAACGATGATACTGTTGGAATAAAAAAGATCGTCCGCGAACCAGGTTATCGTACCAAAATCGCTGTTTATTCTAACGATCCCAAAGTGGATCCTTTAGGAGCCTGTGTTGGGGTTCGTGGAACAAGAGTAAAAAACATTATCCGTGAACTCAACAATGAAAAAATCGATATTGTCATCTACACGGAGGACCAAGCTCAACTCTTCTATAGTCTTCTACACCCGATTAAGCCAAAAAAACTCACCTTTGATCAAGAAAACAACACTATCCACATGATTGTGGAAGATGAAGACTACCCGATTGTCATCGGTAAACGAGGAATGAATGCCCGTTTAAACGCTGAGCTCATTGGTGCTGAACTTGACGTGAAAAAAATGAGCCAATACCAAACAGAACTTTCATTTGAAAGACAACAGATTCAACTCGAAAAGAGCCCTGAGCTCGATGTCGAAATTGACACGATCGAAGGAATGAATCAATTTGTTATCGAGTCCTTAAAAGAAGCTGGATTCGATACTCCACGCAAAATTCTTAATAAGTCGTCGAAAGAACTTTCGAAAGAAACAGGAATTAGCGTTGAAATGGCAGATGATCTAATAGAGAAGCTGCGAAAAATAAGGACATAAAACCTTGGCTAAAAGCTTAAAACTTAAAGTTAAAAATGCCCAACTTGCTGAAGCGATCAAGCTAAATAAGGCAAAGAAAGGAAAAAGGGAGGAAAAAGAAGCCTTCAAAAAGAAAGCTCCTGCAAAAGCAAGACCTGCTGTTAAAGCAAAAAAAGAAGCTCCACCTGCTCCTACGAAAGAAGAGGAAAAAACTCCTATTCCCAAATCTAAAACTATTGAACCCAAAAAAGAGAAAAAAACAGAAGCTGAACCGAAATCTGTTGGAACTCTTAAGAAGCGCGAAAAAGAACGTCTTGAACCCAAAGCTCAGGAAGAAAAAGGGTTTAAAGCAAACTTTGACAGAAACGCTCGAGGCGTTCAAAAAAGACAAGGTACTCGCTTTGATGCCCGCGATAAACAAGGACTCCGCGTAGGAGAAGAAAGAGTTTGGCATCGCCGTCCTCGCCGATTCCGTCCTAAGCGTGACGAATCAAAAATCATTCGCCCTAAAGAGCTATTGGTCCGCATTCCTATCACAGTTAAAGATCTTGCGCAAGGAATGAAGCTCAAAGTATCTGAGCTGATTTCTAAACTCTTTTTGCAAGGCGTTGCGATTACCATTAATGACTACTTAGAAGATGAAACCATCATCCAAATTCTAGGACATGAGTTTGGCTGCGAAATCACAATTGATACTTCTGAAGAAGAAAGACTAAGGATTACTGACAAATCAATTCAGGAAGAAATAGCCAAAACCGATCCTGAAAAACTGGAAGAGCGTGCTCCTATTGTTGCCTTTATGGGACATGTTGATCATGGTAAAACCAGTCTGATCGATGCCATTCGAAAAAGCAATATTGCGAGTGGTGAAGCAGGTGCAATCACTCAACACATTGGAGCATTTAAGTGTCACCGTGAACAAAGAGATATTACAATCCTAGATACTCCCGGTCATGAAGCCTTTACTTTAATGAGGCAACGAGGAACAGCCGTTACCGATGTGATTATCCTTGTGGTGGCTGGTGATGAAGGGATCATGCCTCAAACAGAAGAAGCGATTAATCTCGCAAAAAATTCAGAAATTCCCATGGTTGTCGCTATCAATAAATGTGACAAGCCAGGATTCAATGCAGATAATGTTTACCGACAGCTAACTGATCATGAACTCCTTCCTGAAGCTTGGGGTGGAACAATGATTACAGTTAATTGTTCTGCTGAATCGGGTGAAGGAGTCACCACCCTTCTAGAAATGATTTCTCTCCAATCTGAAATTTTAGAATTGAAAGCCAATCCTGATACGCGCGCTAGAGGAACTGTTATTGAATCACAAATGCATAAAGGATTTGGATCTGTAGCAACGGTTCTTGTTCAGAATGGAACCTTGAAGCTTGGAGATGCTCTAGTCTTTGAAGATCTCTATGCCCGCATTAAAACAATGCATGATGAACATGGTAAAACAGTCAATGTCGCTGGACCTGCAACCCCTGTAAAAATTACAGGCCTTTCAGGTGTCCCAACTGCTGGCTCTGAATTCATTGTTGTAGGTAGTGACAAAAAAGCACGTAAACTTGCTGAAGAACGCGCTTCAGGTGAAAGGCATAAGAAACTTCAAGGGGGTAGAGGTGAGCCTGAAAACTACATGACCCGCTATCAAGAGCTTGAAGTCAAGAAAGTTGTTCCGCTGATCCTGCGTGCAGATGTCCAAGGCTCTGTTGAAGCGATTAAAAATTCTCTGCTTGGAATTAAATCTAAGAAAGTCGAACTCAATTTCATCCATGAAGGTGTGGGTGAAATCTCCCAGTCAGATGTTGAACTAGCCGCAGCTTCTAGTGCTGTCATTATTGGTTTCCATACCCAAGTAGAAAGTCATGCGGAAGATCTAATCAAACGGAATAACGTGATCATCAAAAAACGGGATATCATCTATCAGATTATTGATGACGTGAAAGAACTGATGCTCGATTCTCTTGATAAAACTCGTCAAGAAACAGAGAAGGGAACAGCTGAAATCAAACAAGTCTTTGAATCTTCACAACTCGGTTCTATTGCGGGTTGTATCGTCTGTGATGGAACGATCAAGCACGACTACTACGCTAAGGTAATCCGTGATGGTGAGATTATTCATGAAGGCTATATTGCTTCCTTAAAACGAGTGAAAGAAGATGTGAAAGAAGTCAACAAAGGCCTTGCATGTGGAATTCGCCTTCACCGTTTTTCAAATTATCAAGAAGGCGATCTCATTAAGGGCTTCGAAATCACCTACGTTTCTCAGGAGTTATGACAAAGAGAACTGAACGTCTTAACTCTCTTTTAAAAGAGGTCCTTAGTGAAGTAATTCGAGAAGATGTACGGAACCCTAATGTCGCTGATTTTACAACAGTTACGGCTATTGATATTTCAAAAGACCTTCATCACGCTAAAGTTTATATCAGCGTAATCGGAACAGAGACCGAACGGAAACAAACAGTGGAAGCATTAGAATTTGCTGCAGGATTTATTGGCGTTCTTGCGTCGAAAAAAGTGGTGATGCGCCATTTTCCAACTCTCACTTTTCACCTAGATACTTCTGTTGATAAGCAAATGAAAATCGATTCTCTGCTAAAAAAGATTCATGAAGAAGAAGAGTCCCGACGTCATCATGAGTGACCCAAAAGCCGAGGGAATTCTCCTCGTCGATAAAGAAAAGGGACGAACCGCTTTCTACCTAGTTAAGATCCTAAGGAAAATCTCAGGAATAAAAAAAATTGGGCATGCTGGCATCCTTGATCCCTTTGCATCAGGGGTAATGGTCATGCTCATCGGTCGTCCTTACACAAAGATTTCCAATCGATTTCTCAATAATAATAAAGAGTATATCGCAACAATTAGACTGGGAGAAGCGACAGATACTTTTGATTGTGATGGGCAAATCACGCAAACAAGCCCAACGATTCCCCCTCTCCAAGACATTGAATCGGTTGTTTCTGAATTTCAAGGGACGATCGATCAAGTCCCCCCGATGTTTTCCGCAAAAAAAGTCGGAGGACAAAAGCTCTACCTTTTGGCTCGAAAAGGGATCAAGGTTGAGCGAAAGCCTGCAAAGGTAAATCTTGAAACAATAATTCTTGATTATTCTTATCCTGAACTCAAGATTAAAGTTACTTGTTCAAAGGGAACTTATATCCGCTGCATAGCCAATGAGATCGGTGAAAAACTTGGAACTTTTGGCCACCTAATTACCCTTCAGAGAACGCAAAGTGGAACCTATAAGCTGAAAGATTGCATTGACGCAAAATCCCTTGCTGACCCATCCTTTTCGTATACCCCTTACCTAAGGAAGATGGTATGAATGTTGTAAATTCTATTCTTGATATTCCTCATTTTGAAGAGCCTGTCTCACTGACGATTGGCGTTTATGATGGCCTCCATTTAGGACATCAAGCGATTTTAAAACAGCTCCATAAAGAGTCAAAGAAAGGGGGAAAACAGATCGTTCTAACCTTTTCAAATCACCCTTCGACCTATCTCAGACCTAATTCCTCTGCTCCCCTCCTACTCCCCTTGAATCAGCGCCTAAAACTTCTTGAAAAGCACGGCATAGATCTTGTGATTGCCCTCCCGTTTGATGCTAAGTTTGCGAATCAAACTTATCAAGAATTTTTTCAATCGCTTTGTAAGCAGCTTCCCATTGAACACCTTGTGGTAGGAGATGATGCTCGATTTGGAAAGAATCAGGAAGGAGGTCCTCATGAGATTGAAGCCCTTGGTCTATTTCAAACAATCTACCTTCCCAAAGAAACCTATCACAAAGAATTGATCTCTAGTGGGAACATTCGCTCTTATTTAGAAAAAGGAGACCTAAAAAAGGTTAAAAAAATGCTCGGCCGCCCTTATTCTCTCCGTCTTCCTTTTGATGTTCTTAATGTCATCCAAGAAGATGATGTTCAATGCAAGTGGATAACTGGTGCTGAGAAAGTCTGCCTTCTCCCCTCAGCAGTTTATGCCGTAGATCTTCATACAGAAGGAAAAAAGATTCCAGCGATTGCTTTTTATCGAGGATCTCATTCGATTAACAATGAAACAGAACTTTCTCTCACACTGATCTTTGAAAAAGAGCTTCCTTCTGCAGATGAAATTGAAATTACCTTTGTCTCTTATCTCCATGACGAACTGGATAGTGAAGCAGTCACGCCATCAAGAGCAAACCTATTAGAAACC
Organism: Candidatus Neptunichlamydia sp.; assembly: GCA_030408485.1. Classification (GTDB taxonomy): domain Bacteria; phylum Chlamydiota; class Chlamydiia; order Chlamydiales; family Simkaniaceae; genus Neptunichlamydia. Next base: position 9,367 of record JAUHQH010000034.1, read on the forward strand.
TTAAAACCTGAATTTTTCCCCTTATGAGTACACTTTCCTGCAGTATTGTCGGACTTCCGAATGTTGGTAAATCGACCCTTTTCAATGCACTTTTAAAAAAGGTTCAAGCGGATGCGGCCAATTTTCCCTTTTGCACAATCGAACCGAATGTTGGAATTGTGGATGTTCCCGATAACCGTCTTCAGGTTCTTTCTGATCTTTCAAAAAGTAAGAAACTCCTTCCTGCAGCGATGACTTTTATCGATATTGCAGGCCTTGTTAAAGGAGCTTCAACAGGCGAAGGTCTAGGAAATAAATTCCTGGCAAATATCCGTGAAACTGAAGCGATTGTTCATGCCGTTCGCTGCTTTGAAAATACGGAAGTGATTCATGTTGAAGGAAAAGTTGACCCCATTGCTGATATCGAAGTGATCAATCTCGAGCTTATCCTCGCTGACCTCCAAATGAGTGAAAATAGCCTCCAAAAAATCGAGAAACAGGCAAGAGGAAATAAAGAACTCATTCCTACTCTCAACACTCTCAAGAAAGTCCAGACTCATCTTAATGAGAATCATCCTGTCCGCTCCCTTTCACTGACAAAAGAAGAACAAAAAGGATTGAAACCCTATCACTTTATCACTGCCAAAAAAGTGATCTATGCCGCGAATCTTTCTGAAGGAGATATTCTTTCTCTCGATAATCCTCGTCTCAAAGCTGTTCAAAACTACGCTCATGATGAAAAGAGCCTAGTAATCCCCTTCTGTGCGAAACTAGAAGAAGAACTTGCACAACTTTCTGAAGAAGAAGCCCAAGAATATCTGATAACCCTTGGCCTTAAAGAACCAGGTCTCGATCGTTTAATCAAGGCTTCCTATGAAACTCTAGATTTAATTACCTTCCTTACAACCGGTGAGCAAGAAACACGCGCCTGGACCATTTCCGCTGGAGCAACAGCTCCTGAAGCTGCAGGAAAAATTCATACTGATCTCCAAAAAGGATTCATTCGCGCTGAAGTTGTCACTTTCGATGACATGGTTAAATATAAAGGACGTGTTGGTGCAAAAGAAGCAGGTAAAGCCCGTTCGGAAGGAAAAGAATATATCGTTCAAGACGGTGATGTGATCCTCTTTTTCCATAATTAGTCCTTTACAACTCCAAGTTACGCCATGAACTAAGAGGAAATACCTAATGACACCGTCGGATATCTCACCATTTTGATTTAATACCATCTATCAAAAATAATGTAAGAAGTGGCGCAGAGATTTTCATGATGCTATTCGCCAAATGGAGCATCTAGGAAGATCTCTGCCTATTTTGAATTACTATACCCTTCCCTTAACCGCTTCTTCTTAAAAATTTTTCTACCAACTTGAGACATATTGAAGCACACTTTAAAGCAAAGCTCCGAGCTTGACTTGAAGAAAGAAATTCATCATAATGACGACCCTTTGGTGGCATGGCCAAGTGGTAAGGCAGGGGCCTGCAAAGCCTCTATCCCCAGTTCGAATCTGGGTGCCACCTTTTTGTGAAAGGGGTAAATGGTTCCGGAGAGAAGCCTACTACGTGAGGGTGTAGCATCTGATCCTCGTTCTCAACTCAGGAATGGCTAGGCTATTGTTGACCTCGCCTCTGGACTAAGCTTATCTAGCACCACCTGCGCGTCGTATTTCCCACCTTCCGTCCCACTTACCCCTTTCAAGTATTTAGGGATCAGCAAACAAAAGAAAAAGGTAATGCTTTATATAGTGTCAACGCCGATTGGAAACTTAAAGGATATCACCTTTAGAGCTATCGAAGTGCTTAAAAAATCCGATTTAATATTGGCAGAGGATACCAGAATAAGTGGTGTGTTGATGCGCAAATATGGCATTACCACCGAAATGCGGAGCTTCCATAAGTTTAATGAAAAGGGGTGCGAGAAAGAAGTTCTTGCTCTTTTGAAAAAGAGGAACAAGATTGCACTCATTTCTGATGCGGGAACGCCTGGGATCTGTGATCCCGGAGCTGGATTAATTCGCAAATGCGGCGAAAGTCATATACAAATTGAAGTCGTTCCCGGTCCCTGTGCAGCAATTGCTGCTCTTAGTTTATTTGGAAGCAAAGAAAACTTTCAATTTATCGGCTTTCTTGAAAAGAAAGGGAAAAAGCAGTTTATAGATATTATCTACTACCCCGGTCTTACAATTGCCTATGAATCCCCTCACCATTTGATGAAAACACTCGAATCGATGAATGAAATTGCTCCTCAGTCAAAGATTTTTATCGCACGTGAATTGACAAAGCTCTACGAAGAAACCCTTGAAGGAACACCTCAGGAACTCATCGAACATTTCAAAAAGAAGAAAATCCTTGGAGAATATGTCCTTGTCTTCCCTGGAAATAAAAACCCCTTTGAAAAAGACCCTCAGAAATTGATGGAAGAGATTCAGGAGCTTTTTGAGATTAGCGCTAAGGCTGTCTCTTATACACATC
>JAUHQH010000035.1 GCA_030408485.1 Candidatus Neptunichlamydia sp.
CCTTATAATACTGTTTATGTTGAACCTTCTCGTCGACCTCAAGATGGACGCTTTGGAGAAAATCCCAATCGAACACAACTCTTCCACCAGTTTCAAGTCATTATGAAACCCTCTCCTCTCGATATTCAAAATATCTACCTCGAATCTATTGAATGTCTTGGTTTTAATTTAAAAGAACATGATATTCGATTTGTCCATGATGATTGGGAATCGCCTACATTGGGTGCATGGGGGCTTGGCTGGGAAGTATGGCTCGATGGAATGGAAGTCACTCAATTTACCTATTTCCAGTCGGTTGCCGGTTTTTCTCTAAAGCCAATTAGTGTTGAACTCACTTACGGGTTAGAGCGCCTTTCCATGATTGTTCAGAAGAAAGATAATTTCTTCGATATGAAATACAACGAACAGTTTACTTATGGAGACATCTATCATCGCAATGAAGTTGAATGGAGTCATTATAATTTTTACAAAGCTTCTACCGAGATGTGGCTGCGCCATTTTGAAGATTATGAAAAGGAAGCAAAACGCCTTATTAAAGAAAACCTCCCTATTCCTGCCTACGATTTTGTCATGAAGGCCTCTCATGCCTTTAATATGTTAGAAGCCCGTGGTGTTTTATCTGTCACAGAGAGAATAGGCTACATCACCCGCGTTCGAGACCTTGCAAAACTGACAGCAACTGAATACTTAACCTCGCGTGAAAAACTTGGTTTCCCTCTATTAAAACGCTTAGAAAAAAAAGGAACACAAGTCTTTCTCCCTCCCCTCACTGAAGCATTTAATCTAAAAGAGAAAAGCGATTTTCTTTTAGAGATTGGATCCGAAGAACTTCCTGCAACATTTGTTCCTATCGGGATGCAGAACTTGAAAGTGGGGATAGAAAAACTCTTAAAAAAAGCTCAACTCTGCTATGAGTCGATCCAAGCGTTTGGAACGCCCCGACGGTTAGCTCTTTTAATCAAATCTCTAGCTCACGGAACTGAAGATAAAGAAATCAAGCGGAAAGGCCCTCCAATTAAAACAGTCTACGATGAGAATGGAACTGCTACCAAACAAGGATTAGGTTTTTTTAAGTCTCTTGAAGTCGAAAACCCTCCTAATCTTTCAGAACTTCCTAACCATCCCTTCCTTTATGTCCAAGAAGTGAAAGGAAAAGACTATCTCATGTCAGATACCCTTGATAAAGGGGTCTCAACAGCCAAGATTCTGAGTGAAAAACTTCCCAAGCTCATTAGTAATCTCCCCTTTCCTAAAAAAATGCGATGGTCCGACATCGATACTTCTTATGCGCGCCCTCTTAAATGGATCGTAGCTCTCCATGGTGAAATGGTTGTTCCCTTTGAAATTGCTAAGGTAGTTTCAGGTAATACCTCCTTTGGCCACTCTCAATTATGCGATCAAAAATTTACGATCCAAACAGCCTCGGATTACTCAGAATGCCTTAAAAAACATAAGGTAATGGTTGACCCCTCTGAAAGAAGACTCTCCATTGAAGGTCAATTAAATGAAATAGAAAATAAAGTTGTCGCGACTGCTATCCAGAAAGATAAAGTCCTTAAACAAGTTCTTTATTTGTCTGAGTGGCCCATGCTTGATTCAGCCCCTTTTGACGAAACATTCTTGAAAATTCCTGAAGAAGTCCTAACGTCTGAAATGGTCGAGCACCAAAAGTATTTCCCTTTAACTTACCAGACAAGATCTTTAGCTCCCCTATTTGTGATGACAGCTGATAATACCCCAAATGATTTGATTAGAGAAGGAAATCAAAATGTCCTATCAGCGCGTCTTTCCGACGGTGTTTTCCTATACGAAGAAGATCTTAAAACCTCTCTTGATGCTTTTGCAAAAAAACTGGAGCTCATTATCTTCCAAAAAGAACTTGGAACAATGGCTGAAAAAGTTGACCGGCTCAAACGTTTGGCTATTACTCTTAGCCAAGCTTTAAATCTCGGCAATGAAAAACGTGTTAAGCGTGCAGCAGAGCTTTGTAAAGGAGATATCGCCTCAGGGCTTGTTCAAGAATTTCCCGATCTTCAGGGAACCATTGGAAAATACTACGCTTTACATCAAAACGAAGAAGAGGAAGTCGCGCATGCAATCGAAGAGCATTGGCTCCCTAAGTCTGAGAGAGATGCTCTTCCAGCTTCTCCAACGGGAATGATTCTTAGCCTTGCTGACAAGCTTGATAATCTAGTTTCTTACTTTACAGTTGGGCTTAAACCTACCTCATCAAGTGATCCCTATGCCCTTAGACGTCAAGCAATCGGTGTAATCAAAATCTTAATCGAAAATCAATTAAACCTAGACCTTAGCCTCCTAATTAAAGATGAACAGGTCCTTGATTTTATCACAAATCGAGCAAAGGGTGTTCTAGAAGAATATGGATTCCAAAAAGATGAAATTGAAGCCTCTATTCAAGGCCGCTGTCATAATCCCTATGATCAATACTTAAAGACCCAAGCTCTCAACTTATTTCGAGCTACAGATCATTTCGAGGGGCTCTACGAAGTTTATAAAAGAGCGAAAGGTCAGATCGACTCTGAAAAAAAACAAACCCTCAAACCTAAGCTTTTCCAGGAAACTGCTGAGAAAAATCTTTATGCGTTTCTTTCTTCATTAGAGGTTCCCTTTAGAGAAGTCCTCATCGCAAGAGACTATAAAGGGGCCTTTGAGCATCTTGCTAAGCTCCGGTCTCCTCTAAGTGCTCTTTTTGATGAGGTAAAAATCCTTTCCGAGAAACCACAAATCCGCTCTAATAGAATTGCCCTTCTTCAAGAGGTTTTCTCTCATTTCTCCCTTCTCCTCGATTTCGGGAAAATACAAAATCTTTAAAAGAAATACTTAACTGTGGCATAAATCCTCAGGAATTTTTATTAAAGGAAGAGCTCTCTTGACTCGATCAAATTTTTTGGCGAGTTCAAGAATTTCCTTTTCAGAACACCGCCCACTTTGAATTTGGATCTTAATCCTTTCTCTCTCCTCCATCCAATAACGTTGAAGCATCTTTGTGACGGTTTCTATGACCCCTTCTTCAGCTCTTTCAGTATTGACTTTCTTTTGAACAATTTCTGAAAAAAGGAGTTGTTCCTCAGGATTTTCAAGATTATTCGCAAGGCTCAGAAGATCGGTATTTTTATCTTCCGCGATATTGTCTATATAATAAGAAAAAAGGCGACGACAAATCGGCGTGCTAAAATGCTCAGGTCTAATATTTTCCTCAATAATTTGAAAGAGCTTTGGAGACGAATCACTTAAAAGATAGAGCCATCTTAATAGATCGGTTTCTAAGACTCTTTCGGGATTTACTTCGATTTCTGAAAGAGACCCTTCTCGTTTAACATAGGTGGGTCGACGGATCTCTTCCTGACCTACACTCACAAGTTTTTCTGGAACTTGAGTTAAGCGGGCAAGTTTCCGAAGAGATTCATGAACCATAAGAGGATGATCCCAACTTCGAACTTTTTGGACAATTGTTTGAATAAGATGGTTCTTTTGTGAGGGGGAAGAAAGATCAACTTCTTTAGAAGAATAGCGTAGCAGAAAGGAAAGATAATCTTCTGGTTTTTCAAGGAGTTCAATGAAAGCTAAAGGTCCCTGCTCTTTCAAAATCGTATCCGGATCCATCCCAATAGGGATGGGAACCACATAGACTTCAACCCCATCCTTTTGAAAAAGATTGCCTATTTTTGAGGCAGCTGCAATTCCAGCTTCATCTCCATCAAGTGCCAAATAAACTTTAGTAATTCCTAAGTTTAATAGTTCTTTGACATGATCTTCGGTAAAAGCTGTTCCCTGACCAGCCACTGTAATATTAAAACCCGCTTGAATGAGGCGAAGCGCATCGATTTGCCCTTCCACAATGATTGCTCGCTTTTCTTTTGCAATCCTTCTTCTTGAAAAACTCAAGCCGTAAAGAGTATGAGACTTTTTAAAGAGAGGTGTCTCGGGAGAGTTGATATACTTTGGTCCAAAGGTTTCATCATCAATTTTCCGCGCTGAAAACCCAATGACTCCCCCAGAAACATCAAGAATCGGAAAGATAATGCGATTGAGAAAAAACGCTCTTTTTCCCCCATCGGGTAACGTCTTTATCAACCCGGCTTTTTCAAGCAAAGCCGCTTTATACCGATGCTTTTGCATAAACTTCTCGAATAAAATTCCTCTTTTTTTAGGAGCAAATCCAATTTTGAAAAGACGAATAAACTCTAAATCAAGACCACGATCATAGAGATATTTTAGAGCAATATGTCCTTCATCACTATGAAGCAAATAGGTGTAATAGAAATCGACTGCTTTTTGAAGGGCTTCTTTCAGATCTTTTTTACTAGGACCACTTGACCGCTTTTCATATTCTACTTCCTCAAGGGGAACTTGAAACCGTTCAGCAAGAGATTCAACAGCTTCTACAAAGCTCATCTTCATGTAGCTAACTAAAAAGGTAATTGCATCCCCATGAGCTCCACATCCAAAACAGTGATAGTGGAATTCTCCTTTCTGAATCATGAAAGAAGGTGTTTTCTCCTCATGAAAAGGACAAATCCCCTTGTAAGTACTTCCTGCAGGTTTTAAATTGACATATGATGAAACAACCTCAACGAGATCTATTTTCTTCCTAAGAAGCTCGAGACTTTTTTTAGCGTAAACACTCATTGAACCTACCCTATATTAAGAAGATAACTGATCGACTTTTTTGTTGCGATATCGTATCTTAAAACGTAAGTAATGAATAAAGCAAACTTCAAAAAAAAAGGCCTATCGGAAACTCGACACTTCCTCCTTTCGAGAGCGGTTTCTCTATCCTCTATAACTTCAACAACAAAACCTAAGAAAATTATCCCTTCCATTGCAACAAAAAGCCTTCGTTACAACTTTAAAAAAACCTTTCTTCCTCTACTGATCCATCTCTTTGAACTTAGGCAAGTGCTTGATAACTACAAGTCGAATCTCACAGGGGATATCGAAAAACCTCCTCAACAGATCCTTGAAAGACTCAAAGAACTTCGAGGTGATATCGAAGAGACTCAACGCTAGTGTGATGAAGTGATTTTATAAATCGCTAAAGAGATCGAAGGAGTGAAAGAGGTGCTAGGTAAAAAAGAAGAGAATCTCTTTAAAAGGTTATTTAGGAAAATAAAAAAATGACAACACCACCAACTGAACCATCGCGAAAAATGTCTCCAATGATGAGTCAATGGTATGCGTGTAAGCAAAAAGCTAAAGATGCACTTCTCCTCTTTAGACTTGGAGATTTTTATGAGACCTTCTATGAAGATGCAAAACTCCTTTCTGAAACAGTTGATGTGACCTTAACTCAAAGACAAGGCGTTCCGATGAGTGGTGTTCCGGCTCATGCTGCAGAAGGGTATATTGAAAAACTTGTTGAAAAAGGTTTCCTTGTCGCTATTGCTGAGCAAACCGAAGACTCCAAAGCTGTTCAAGGACTTGTCAAAAGAGAAGTTGTTCGGATTGTTTCTCCTGGAACGCTCCTTACTTCTCTTTCAAAAAATGACAATAACTTCTTTGGAGCTCTTTCTCTGTTAAATCAAATGGTTGCTCTTGCCCTTCTAGATTTTTCAACAGGTGAATTTCGTGTGATGGAGTTTTTGGAAATCAAAGAACTGCAAGATGAGCTTTTCCGCCGCTGCCCCTCTGAGCTTCTTATCTCTGAAAAAGACTGCCAAGCTCTATCTGAAACTATGGAAGAGTTAAAAAAGCGACTTTCTCTGCGCATCACAAAGCGAGAAAACTGGCACTTTGATCATGAAACCGCTCTTCGCTCTCTCACCCAGCATTTTAGAGTTCACACTCTTGATGGTTTTGGATTTAAAGGAATGATGGCAGGGGTTACAGCTGCGGGCTCTCTCCTCCATTACATGCAGGAAGACCTGAATCTTAATACAGCTCATATCAAACATATTTCTTCTGACCATCCTTCTTCGTACCTCTCAATTGATCAAACAACACAACGAAATCTCGAACTCACAGAAGCTCTCCATAAAGGAAATGCTAACTTTACCCTTTTAAAACTTCTCGACCAAACGGTGACCCCTATGGGAGCACGTCTCCTCAAATCCTGGTTGATCCACCCCCTTCTTTCTGTTTCAGAGATTCAAAAAAGACAAGAAGCAATTGAAGAGCTACTCAACCATTTGACCATTCGGGATTTCTTGCGACCAGTGAGAGATTTAGAACGTTTAATGATGCGCATTTCAACCGGATGCGCGACACCTCGAGACCTAGTAGCCCTTAAAGTTTCCTTAAGCAAAGCCCCTGAAGTTGTAAAGAACCTAGAATTCACAAATACTTTCCTATTAAAAGACCTTCTCTTTCCCCCTATTCATCCCATTACTGAAAAAATCGATCAAACACTGGTTAATGAACCTCCCATAAAGTTAGGTGAAGGAAAGGTGATTCGTGAAGGAGTCAATCAAGAGCTTGATGAACTCCGCTCTTTGAAATCAAATAGTCAATCTTGGATTGCCAGATACCAAACTGAGCTGAGAGAAATGACAGGGATTAAAACTCTGAAAATCATTTTCAGCAAAGCCTTTGGATACTGTATAGAGGTAAGCCGAGGACAAGCAGAAAAGATGCCCGAAACTTTTGTGCGGAGACAAACCCTTGTAAATAATGAACGATTCATTTCGCCTGAACTTAAAGCTTATGAAGAAAAAATTCTCACTGCAGAAGAAAAGATTCATGCCATAGAATCATCACTTTATCAAGAACTTAGAAAAGAGATTGCAAGCCATAGCGATACGATTAATGCGACCTCAAAAAGCATTGCAATCCTTGATACCCTCCTATCTTTAAGCTTTGTTGCTGCAAAAAATCGCTATACCAAGCCTTTTGTTGATGAAAGTCACACTATTGAAATTGAAGTGGGGCGTCATCCCGTCATCGAAGCCTCCCTTTTAGATGATTCTTTTATCCCTAACGATACTTCTCTTAATCAAAATCTTGTCATTATTACGGGACCTAATATGGCAGGAAAATCTACCTATATTCGCCAAGTCGCTCTTATCACCCTGATGGCGCAAATGGGATCCTTTGTTCCTGCGCAAAAAGCTCGCTTAGGAATTGTCGATAAAATCTTCAGTCGTATTGGGGCAAGCGATGATCTTTCTCGTGGTCAATCAACCTTTATGATTGAAATGACCGAAACAGCCAACATCTTAAATAATGCAACCCCTCGCTCTCTTGTTATTCTCGATGAAATTGGACGAGGCACAAGCACATTTGATGGAATTTCAATCGCATGGGCTGTTGCTGAATATCTCCTTAAAAAAGAATGTAAAACGTTATTCGCTACCCATTATTGGGAACTGACAGAACTTGAAGAGACACACTCAAATGTAAAAAATATCCATGTTGCTGTTCAAGAAGCTGTAGATCGGATCGTTTTCTTAAGAAAAATTGTCCCAGGAAGTACAGACAAAAGTTACGGCATTCATGTAGCCCGCCTTGCTGGTCTTCCCCCTTCCGTACTTAAACGATCCCATGAAGTTCTCCATAAACTCGCAAAAAACGACCTGAATACTCCAAAGTCGCCTCCTTCCAAAGCCCAAGAACAACTCTCTTTTTTCACAGCAACTCCATCTCCCCGAGAAGTTGAGTTTGAAGCCCTTGCAAATAAGCTAAAAAATCTGAAAATTGATGAGACGACTCCTCTTGAAGCCCTTCAGAAACTGAGTCAGTGGAAGAACGACTTTTCTTTATGAAATCGCCTCTTTTTCATAGAAAACCTCTTTGTCAAGAATACAAATACCTCCGACAGCTGGGATGTTATACCTCTTGAGGATTATTCTCCAATTGCTTGATACTGTGTGCTATCGACTGCTTCGACCATGATGATTTCCTTTTCTTGAGTTAAAGCTTGAAAATGGAGGAAGGGTACCAAAAGCAATAAAATAATAAAATCATTAAAATGGGGGTTATGACTGCAATCAACTTAGACTCTCTTCCCAAAGAGCCCGGCGTCTATCTCATGAAAGATGGGATGGGAAAGATTCTCTATATTGGAAAGGCAAAACAGCTTCGCCAAAGGGTTAAACAATATTTTGTCCCTGGGCGCGATGGACGGATGATGGTCCCCTTTCTAACCTGCCAAGTTAAAAATATAGAAACTATTGTCACTTTCTCAGAAAAAGAAGCCCTTCTCCTTGAAAATAACCTGATTAAACAACACCAGCCCAAGTATAACGTCTTGTTAAAAGACGATAAGACTTTTATCAGCTTGACCATCAACCATAAACATCAATGGCCTATGATTAAAGTCACTCGCTATCGGGGTAAACCAAAAGGTAATGCTCTTCATTTCGGTCCCTATACAAGTGCTTTTGCTGCAAGACAAACACTTGATCTAATGACACGTATCTTCAAGCTTCGGCAATGTAGCGACCGCGAGCTTACATCAAGAACTCGTCCTTGCCTCCTCTACTCAATTAAAAGATGTCTTGCTCCTTGTGTCGATAAATGTACCAGAGAAGAGTATGACCAGGAAGTGATGAAAGCAATTGATTTCTTAAAAGGAAATAATCGCGAAGTGATGAGTCAACTGAAAAAAGAGAGAGACGAAGCTTCTGAAAATCTCGAATATGAATGGGCAGGGGCTCTTCATAAAACAATCGAGCAAATTGAGCATGTCACACAAAGCCGGCAATCTATTATCCGCTCTAAAGGGAAAGATTGCGATATTTTTGCCCTTCATCATGAAGGAACACGCCATATCATTGCTAAGTTGATGTATCGTGAAAGACATCTCATCGGAGCAGACCATTTTAAATTCATTGAGCTAGCTTCAACAGATGAGGAAATTTGGGAATCTTTTCTTCTCCAACATTATCAAGAAAAGGGACCACCAGAGGTTCTCCTTCCTATTCAACTCAAACAACAGAAAGCTTTAGAAGAAATTCTTTCCCTTTCCTTACATTCTCCCCAGAAAGGAGAAAGATATCACCTTTTAAAGCTTGCCGAAAAAAATGCGAAAGCTCTTTTTACCGATCAGCAATCAAAAGAAGAACTCCTCCTCGACTTGCAAGAGACATGTGATCTTTCTCATTGTCCTGTTAGAATTGAGTGTTTTGATACCTCTAATATCTCAGGGACAGATCTTGTTGCATGCATGGTAGGATTTACGGATGGAAAACGGGATAAAGAAAAAACACGTCTCTTTAAAATTAAAGGAGTCCAAAAATCCGATGATTATGGAGCCATGCGAGAGGTCCTTACCAGGCATTACACAAAGGCAAAGGAAAAAGATGAACTTCCTGAGCTGACCTTAATTGATGGAGGAAAAGGACAGCTCAATATTGCCTTAGAAGTTTTTAAAGAACTTGAAGTAGCAGGTGTGGATGTTATTTCCCTTGCGAAAGAAGAGGGGCGCCACGATAAAGGACTCAATTTTGAGAAAATCTTCGTTCCTCATAAAAAGGATCCACTGCTTCTCTCTCCTCGCTCCCTGACCCTTTTCTTTCTTCAACAAATAAGAGACGAAGCCCATCGTGTAGCCATTTCTTACCATCGTAAAAGGCGGAGCAAGAGACTAATTCACACGCAGCTTGATGAGATTCCTGGAATCGGCCCGAAAAAACGAACCCTCCTTCTTAAAACTTTTGGAAGTGTAAAACAAGTCAAAGAAGCAACAAAAGAAGCCCTAAAAAAGATCGATGGGTTAAATAGCCGCGATATTGATGCGATTATTGAATTTCAACGAAAATCAAGTAAAAATCGGTTTTAATAACCTAAGCACCGCGCTAAAATTGCGTCTAGTTCTCCTTCCTCTTCGATAATCTTCTCGAGAGGTTCATCAGCAATCAGACAGAGTCTTGAATAGAACATGAACGACAGAAACATGAAGCCCTGTTAGCTTGCACACTTCTGCCGCAATTTTTGTTTGGACTTCTCTAGATTTCTCAGGAATAGAAATCCCATGAGCTATATTGATTCTTCAAATCTTGTTCGACATGGATCCCCTTAATGCGCTCATTTCCTTCAAGCCCAAGGAGATTACTGACAACAGAGGACTTGAAAAAGAAATACCTTGCTTAAGCTTTCTCATAAGCAAATTACTCATCTTTAATCTATTATAAAAAAGGAGAAATCAGGATCAAGGGTCATAAAAAAGGCACATATTTTGTCACTGGCAAATGAAGGAAGAAAAGATGAAGAAATCGCAGCTATTGTTCAAAATACTCGGCAAAAATATTCAGAAAAAGGAAGAATAGTTTCCATCATGGGACTGTTGAAAACTGAAAGATAATTTAGACGATGATCTTCCAACTTTCAACAGTCCATCATCAAGGAGAACTTGAAAATACAATGGAGTCCTGAGCAAATATCAGGCTGGCTTAATAGATGGGGGTATACAAAATGTGTGAGTCATGAAACGATTTATAAATACGTCTGGGAAGAAAAACGAATGGGAGGATCGCTCTATATAAAGAGCTGGCTCAAATGCACCCAGACATCCAGAAAAATCCCTACTTACGAAAGAGATAAAAAGAGGGGGTTTGAAAAAGGGAATTAAAGTTCCCGAAGTAAAAGGAGCTATATTATTAGGTTCTAAGGAGGGAAATGGCATGTTAACGTACTCTACTTCTACCTTTACCTTCTGTTTAAAGGTTTCTTTCCTCATTAAAAAGAAACCTTTAAACATCAAACCTCTATCAATTGTAAAAATTTTAATGATTAGGCACTAGCCCTTGTCTTGTGAAAAATCCGAGAAACCTTTAAACCAAGGGGTTATTATGCAAGTTAAACAACTGATCGAAGACCTCTCATCTGAACTGAAGCTTGAAGTTATCCCTCAAAAGGATAAAAAAGGGTTCTATCAGCTAAAGGTGGGCTCTTCACCTCAGGTTTCCATAAAAGAGCTCGACTCGGGAATGTTTTTTGAAGCCCGCATCCTCCCCATTCCTAAAGAAGGGAATAAAGAAGCCCTCTTTATATATTTAATGAGAGCAAATTTCTTAGGGCAGGGAACAGGAGGAGCTGCAATTGGGATTGATCCTTCAGAAAAATTCTTCATCTTAACCCTTACCCTTCCTTTTGAAATCAACTATAGAACCTTTCACGAAAGGTTAGAAGACTATCTTAATTATATTGATTATTGGAAAGAAGAAGTCACAACATTTATAAAAAAAGGATTCATGCAATAGCGTTGGGCAATGAACGTAATCTTTAGTCTACTCCAATTTCAAGAAAATCTATATCATATCTTTTTGATATTCCAAAACATCCATCTCTCAAAACTTCATCTCCTTCTTGCTTCTTTCACGCAGCAAGCTGCGGGGAATATCACCTGAAGAGATTTAAGTTAAGAAAGTAGGTTCCTAGGGTCAGGATAAATTTTTGTAGTCATAAAACGATCAAATGTATATCTTTCAAAAGGGAAGGTTTGTTGAGCCTAAATGATGATTTAGGAGTATCTAAACAAATATTAGTGAGTCATCACTACGGTTTAATGATGGTATGAGGTAATGGCTAGTTATTTAGTTGCCGAAGAAGGTCCTCTCGCAGGTCTTATCATTTGCTTTGAAGGAGGAAGTGAATGGATCCTTGGGCGTGATCCCGATGTTTCTTATCAAGTTTTAGAAGATCCCATGGTTTCTCGAAAACATGTGATCTGTCGGTTAACCGATGAAGGTTATGTTCTAGAAAATTTAAGTGCTGTAAACCCTGCAAGCATCAATGGGAAACCGATTCATGACCCTGTTTTACTACAAGAAGGAGATACTGTTCAAATTGGAAATATCTTTTTTCATTTTACTTTAAAAAACTCTATCGCAAATAAAGTAGAAGAAAAAGAGATGACCGA
>JAUHQH010000036.1 GCA_030408485.1 Candidatus Neptunichlamydia sp.
AGTGGAGCCTCCGATGCTAGATGGATCATCAAAGTTATTTCAGGACCGAATTCTGGTGCAGAATTTGACCTTCCAGAAGGATCAACCTACGTTATAGGAAAAGATCCTGATACTTGTGACATCTTATTTCAAGATTTAAGTGTTTCAAGGCAACATGCAAAAATCACAACACAATCCGACGGGACCATCATAACCGAAGATCTTGGAAGTTTGAATAAGGTGCTCATTAATGGTCAGGAAATCACTGCTCCCACACAACTTCAATCACAAGACTTGGTAGCTTTGGGAACCACTTCTTTCTTAGCTATAGATCAACAACAAACCAGAGAAACGATTATTTCGCCTTCAATAGGACTCGACTATATTCCTCCTCATGGAGAAAAAGAAGAAGTGGATATAGCTGAAGAAATTGCCAAGAAGAATTGGAAAAAAATGGTAATCCCAACCCGCCACCTTATTATGGCGAGTATCTTTGCGATCCTCCTTATCTTAGGAATTGGTGGAGTATTTAGTCTCTTCAAAAGTGAATCGATTACCCTAAATATGGGAGATGCAACCCAAGAAGTTGATAAGGCTCTAAAGAATTTTCCTGAAGTTGAATTCTCTTTTAACCCTGCAATAGGAAAACTTTTCATCTTGGGCCATGTGATGACTGAAATGGACCAACAAGAAATGATCTATCAATTAAAGTCTCTTAATTTTGTTCATTCAATTGATGATAATGTGATCATTGACGAATTGGTTTGGGAAAATACGAATGCCCTCCTAATTAAAAATCCTGCTTGGCGAGGTATAAATCTCACTTCGATTATCCCAGGTCATTATGTACTCAGAGGTTATGTACAAAACCTAGAAGATTCGGCAAAGCTTGCTGAATACATGAATATCAACTTTCCCTACTTAGATAAATTAGATAATCAAGTTGTTGTTGAAAATACCTTAGAAGCCGAAATCCAAGGAATTTTAACACAGAACCAATTCGGGAATGTAACGTTTCAGCTCTCCAATGGAGAAGTTTTATTAGCGGGAAGAATCCCTTCTAATCAAGAGCTGTCTCTTATACACATCT
>JAUHQH010000037.1 GCA_030408485.1 Candidatus Neptunichlamydia sp.
GTGTATAAGAGACAGAATGTCGATAGTGCATTAAAGGAAGATGAAGCCTTTTCTGATATTACAACAGTGGCCTGTTTGGAAAAAGAAAAAGGGGTAGCGACCCTGCTCCTTAAAGAAGAGGGAGTCATTGCAGGACTTCCCCTTATTCCATTAATCGTTCATCCCTTTGATCCTGAAACTACAGTCGATTTACTCGTTAAAGAAGGAGCTCATTTAAAACCGGGACCTGTAGCACGAATCAAAGGCTCGATTCATTCCCTTTTAGCTGTTGAAAGAACCCTAGTTAACTTTATCCAACATATCACAAGCATTGCAAGTAACACTGCTAAATATGTTCAAGCAGCTCAAGGAAAATGTGATATCCTTGATACAAGGAAAACCATGCCTGGTTACCGCTATCTACAAAAATATGCGGTTCAAATCGGTGGAGGAAAAAACCATCGACTTCATTTAGCCGATCAAATCCTGATTAAGGATAATCACTTAGCCTGCAATACAATTGGGGATGCGATTGGAAAAGCGCGCCAAAAATACCCGGATAAACGGGTTCAGGTTGAAGTCGAAACCTTGGAAATGTTTGAAGAAACTCTCAAACATAAGCCTGATGCCATTCTACTTGATAATATGTCTCCAGAAAAAATTTCCCAAGCCACCAAGAAAAATTTAGAAGGAATTTATTTAGAAGCCTCAGGTAATATTAAACTACAAAATATCTGCTCATATGCCGATACGGGTGTTAACGGAATCTCTATCGGAGCACTCACTCACTCTGTTAAGGCAATAGATATGAGCTTAGAAATAACCTGAATTTGGAGGACTTAAACAATGTCATCAACACCAAAAGAGATCATTTTTGAAGAAGAAGCCAGAGCAAAGCTTAAAGAAGGAATCGATAAGCTTGCAGATACTGTCGGTATAACCTTAGGACCCAAGGGAAAAAATATTGGAATTGAATCGAGTTGGGGAATTCCTACGATTACGAATGATGGGAATAGTATTGTTAAAGATATCGAACTCAAAGACCCATATGCCAACATGGGTGTTTCCATGGGAAAAGAGGTGGCACAAAGGATCAAAGAAAAATCAGGAGATGGAACAACAACAGGAATTATCCTTCTCCGAGCCCTTGTTAGACATGGGATTAAAAATATTGCCTCTGGTATTAGCCCGATTAATCTAAAGCGAGGGATGGAAAAAGGGGTAGAAACGATCCTTGCAGAGCTCGATGCTTTAGCAATCCCCGTTAAAAACCCAGGAGCAATTGAAAATATTGCAACCGTTTCTGCTTCAGGAAACAAAGAGATTGGAAAAACAATCTTTGATGCGATTAACAAAGTAGGGAAATCGGGAGTCATCACGATTGAAGAAGGAAAGGGAACAACAACAACGATCGAAATGGTTGAAGGGATGCAATTTGATCGAGGTTACACAAGCCCTTACTTCTGTACCAATGCTGAAAGCATGTTAGTTGAAATGGAAGAAGCAAGCATTCTGATTGCCGATAAAAAAATCTCATCGATCCAGGAAATTCTCCCTCTATTAAAACCCCTTACTTCTACTGGAAAAGGGCTTTTAATTATTGCAGAAGATATTGAAGGCGATGCTCTTTCAACACTTGTTGTCAACAAGCTGCGTGGAACCCTTAAAATTGCTGCTGTTAAAGCCCCAGGTTTCGGTGATCGACGTAAAGCAATGCTTGAAGATATCGCTGCGCTAACAGGTTCTATTGTTGTTTCCGAAGAAAAAGGAATGCAACTTAAAGATGTCGGGTCTGAAGTATTAGGATCGGCTGAAAAAATCGAAATTTCCAAAGACGATACAACAATTGTTGGAGGAATGGGACGAAAAGAAGAGATTGAAGCACGGCTAAAACAAATTGATCGGGAACTTAAAAACACTTCGAGTGATTACGATAAAGAAAAGCTTGAAGAAAGACGGGCAAAACTTCAAGGTGGAGTAGCAGTGATTCGCGTCGGTGCACCAAGCGAACCTGAAATGAAACAAAAAAAACAAGTATTCGAAGATAGCTTAAATTCAACACGTGCCGCTCAAGAAAGTGGCTTTGTTCCTGGAGGTGGTGTTGCCCTTCTCCGTGCCTCTCAAAAACTCAAAGAACTTAAGCTCGATCCTGAAGAACAAATTGGATGCGAAATTGTTTTACGTGCTTGCCAAGCTCCCTTTAAACAAATCGTCAATAACTGTGGAAAAGACAGCTCTCTTTACCTAGAAGAAATCTTAAGTAGAGACAAAACTTTTGGCTTTAATGCTCTCACCGAAAAAGTGGAAGATCTTGTTAAAGGAGAAGTGGTTGATCCTACTAAGGTTGTCAAAAGCTGCATCAAATACGCAGCTTCAGTTGCTGGGGTTATTTTAATTTCTGAAGTCCTTGTCACCGATGCTGCAGACAGATAAGGAAGAGTCGGCATGAAAAAGGCCGCCCTCCTTTGCGCATCAGGAATAGGAGATGGGCTCCTTATGATGATAGGAGCCCATCACCTCAAACTTGCTGGCTATCTCCCAACAATCTTTCATGATGCCGCAAAGGATCTCTCCCTTCTATTTGAATCAGATACCTTTATTCCCCATGTTCCATTCGAGGATTTAGAAAACACTCTCAATCGATATGACCAGGTCATCGTAGAAAACGATAACTCTGAAAGAGCATGGTACCTTTTTAGACTTCGAAATAAAGGAAGACTAAAACATATGACGTTCTTTTTCCCTACTGATTCAAAGAATATGAAAGAGGGAGACTTCCTTTTTAACCCGAAACTCTCTGTTGCGATCAACCTTTCTCTTGCCTGCCAAAAAACACTGGGGACTCCTGACACAAAAGAAAATGATTTGACCCTTCCTAAGGATAAAATATTCAAAAAGTATCCCAAACGGATCATCATCCACCCCACAAGTAATGATCCGAAAAAAAACTGGAAACAAAAGCAGTTCCTATCTTTAGCTAAAAAACTACAAAAAGAGGAATTTTCAATTGTTTTTTGTGTAAGTCCAATAGAGAGAAAGTATTGGGAAGGTATAGAAGGCATTTCTCTTCCAAAGTTTAGTAGCCTTAAAGAGGTCAAAGAGTACATCTATGAATCAGGGTTTTTGATTGGAAACGACTCAGGATTGGGCCACCTTGCCTCGAATCTTGGGATTCCTACTTTAACAGTTTCAGGAAACCCAAAACAGATGCGCCTCTGGCGTCCTGACTGGACCCTTGGGAAAGTGGCAACACTCCCTTTTCCCCTTCCAAACTTCAAAGGAATCAACCTCCGTACTCGAGAGAACTTCTGGCAAAACTTTGTCTCCGTTTCTCGCGTATACCAAACCTTTATTGAGCTTGCCAGTGAAAGTTGCCGTCATATGCTCTAAAGGGATGGGTGACGCCCTTATGATGATGGTCGCCTCCCACCGACTCAAACTCGAAGGATATGAAGTCACAACCTTCCAAGATACTCTTGGAGAACTCTGTGACTGGTTTCCAGGACACTCTTTTGCTAAGCGATCAACCATTGAAACCCTCGATTCCTTCGATTTTATTCTCCTTCAAAATGACAATACCCCCTTTTCCTTTAATCTTATCGATCGTCATCGCGAAAAGATCCATGTCTTTTATGCAAGCTATGAAGAGGAAAAACACCATCCATGTACTCCCAATGACTATCTCTTTAACCGCTGCTACCCTATGGTTGCCAATATCGCAGAAGAGGTTGCTTCCCTTTTAGGAAAAGTTGATCCGATTCCAGAAAATGGAATCACTATTCCTAGTGGATTGAGCTATCGGAAACATAAAAAACGGGTGGTCATTCATCCGACAAGTACGACTCCTAAACGGACGTGGACAGCCGAAAAATTTATTCAAGTGGCTCAAGATCTGGAAAAGAAAGGATTCGATCCAGTTTTTTCTGTGGGTCCTTCAGAAAGAGAGGAATGGCTTTCTCTTCTCAACAACCGCTTTCCTCTGCCAGAGTTCCCAACTATCAGTGAACTTGCTGCCTATCTTTATGAATCTCATTTTCTATTCGGAAATGAGTCTGGAACAGGACACTTAGCCTCTAATTTGGGAATCCCGACATTAATTATTGCTGGATGCCCCAAACAAATGATCTTATGGCGTCCTGGATTCCTTCTGGGTCAAGTGATCACTCCCCCTTCCTACATTCCCAATTTTAAATTCCTTCGTCTTCGTGAAAAAAAATGGCAGACATTTATCTCCCCCCGCCGTATCTTGAAAGTTTTCGATAAAATACATTCCTGATCATGAAGTGGTTTTTACTCCTCCTCATTCCTTGCTCCCTTTTTGCAAAACTCAATAGTAATGAAGACTTTCAGGTTTGGAACTGTGATGGAATGAATATTCCCCTTTCTAGAAAAGTTCATTTTTCAGGAAATACCGAATTTCGCTATGGCAATCATAGAAAAAAGCTTTATTACAAACATTATCAAGGAGGGGTTCGTTTCTATCACTCCCCCCATACCCACTTTTACTTTGCTTACCGCCACATCTATAATCGCGTAAAAGGAAAACGGCTTGCTGAATATGATCTTCTGATTGACCTCACTTTCCAAGCAGGGAACCGACGCGGCCTTTTTCTCTCTAATCGTAACAGGGTTCAATACCGGATTCTTGGAGAAAAACTTGGTGGAAAAAACCGATGGCTTTACCGTAACCGAACAGAATTTACTCTCCCCTATCGCCTTTCTGAATACCAAATTGCCCCCTTCTTTGCCGATGAATTCTTTTGGCAAGAAGGACGGGGCATCGATCAAAACCGTTTAGAAGCAGGACTAAAGATTCCCTATCATCAGCGCACCCATTTACACCTTTCCTATTTCTGGCGTCTTCTAAAAAACCCTAAAAAGAAGTGGCTCTACCAAAACGTTGTTCGAGTCGATTTCACCCTCCATTTTTAGAATTTTTCACTACAGAGGACGCAGAGAGTTGACACTCGAAATCCAATAGAATAGGATAACGATTGCAAAAAGGATCTCTTTCCTCTCTGTGTTCTCTGTGGTAAAATACCTAATTGACATCAAAAGTTCTTTTTTCCCTTATTGCCTTTTCTTGATTATTTCTATAAATAAAAACTTCTTACATTCTATAAGATTGTTATTCACTCACCTTACGCAAAAGGGGGTTGAAGGTTT
>JAUHQH010000038.1 GCA_030408485.1 Candidatus Neptunichlamydia sp.
AAATAAACCGCTAAATATAAGTTTTTTAAAAAATATTGCTATTCTCTCTCAGCACAACGAAAAATGATCGTCTTTGATCTTAAGTAATATCGAGATGATGTTAGAACTTGGTAAGCTATTGAAACCTTATGGATTAAATGAAAACTTTGAAAGCAAGATGCTCGACTCAAAAGTTGCAGCGTTTAGAATCTAGGCGGAAAAAAGATTGCAAAACGAGCAGAAAACTATCTCCTTGTTCTCTATCTAAAGCATCGAGAAAAATTTGGAAAAATCGAATATGAGCACGCTTACAAGAAAAAGAAGCTGAAGGATAAATTAAAAAATATTTCACGTCAGAAGGATATTCTTTTGAGTTTTTTTCCTTGCTTTTTCACGTATGTTTGATACAATATCTCCAAAATGGCAAGTATGGAAACGCAGGACGCAGCCGAAACAAGTTCTTCGATTAAAAAAATCTGGCCGGTTCAAAAATTTGAACTCAAAAAGGTCCTTCCTCTTTTATCTCTCAAATTTCTCGTTTCAATCGTTTATGCAACACTCACCTGTATGAAAGATAGCCTAATCGTAACGGCTGATCATTCGGGTGCTGAGGTCATTCCTGTATTAAAAGGATGGGTCGTTTTCCCCTTATCCCTACTTTGCGCTATTGGCTATTCAAAACTGAGCAACCAATTTAAACGCTCTACCCTCTTCTATTCGATTGTCACCTTCTTTTTAGTCATTATCTTCCTTTATGGATTTGTCCTTTATCCCAATGTGGATGTTTTGAGCCCTCACACAAGCGCCAATTTCCTCACAGCAAAATGGGGCGCGAAATTTACCCACTGGATCTCTGTCTACAGAAACTGGGTCCACTCCCTCTTCTTTATTACAGCAGAGCTTTGGGCACAAGTTGTGATTTTCATCCTTTATTGGGGATTTGTAAATCATATCTGCCAGGTAAAAGAAGCAAAAAGAACCTATACACTCTTTATCGCTGCAGGAGACCTTGCAACAGTTGTTTCTGGTCCTCTTGTTCTCCACTATGTCTCAAAGTTTTCAGGAGGAGACTTTACTAGAACCCTACAAACCCTCATTACCTATGTCCTCATCGCAGGATGCCTGATCCTAGCGACTTATTGGTGGATGAATCGCTATGTCCTCTCAGATAAACGTTATTATGATCCTTCAATAACAAAGCATACCTTGAATGAGAAAACTAAACTTACCCTTGGAAACAGTATTAAGCATATCTTTTCATCGAAGTATCTTCTCAGCATTGCAGTTCTCGTGATTGGATGTGCTTTAACCATTAATATGGTTGAAGTGACCTGGAAAGCCCATGTAAAAGCGCTTTATCCAGCAACTACTGATTATCTTGCTTTCAATTCGAAAGTCACCACGTGTGTGGGTATTGTTGCACTGATTACTGTCTTATTCTTCGGTGGAAACTTCCTCAGGAAGTTTGGCTGGCGCTTTAGTGCTCTTATCTCACCAATTGTTATTGGCGCAACTGGCGCCATTTTTTTTACCTTTTCCCACTTTGAAGGCGCCCTCGGCCCTATTGCAATATTTTTTGGAACAACCCCTCTTATGATGCTAGTCTTCATGGGGGCCTTCCAAAACATTGCAAGTAAAGTTGTGAAATATTCCTTCTTTGACTCTACTAAGGAAATGGCCTATATCCCATTGGATCAGGAGTCAAAAGTTAAGGGCAAGGCTGCCATTGATATGGTAGGCTCTCGCCTAGGTAAATCAAGCTCCTCATGGCTTCAAGTCTCAATGATGGGTCTTCTTGGCACGGGTTCTGTCTTAATGATTACCCCTTACTTGGTTCCTATTCTTCTAGGAGTTTCTTTCTACTGGAACTATTCTGTTCGCTACTTGGCAAAGGAACTCGATAAAAAGGAAAATGCTCTTCTGGAAGGAACAGCAAAAGTTGCAGAAGAAGCTTCCCCTGCAGCAGAACCTACGCCTGTATCGTAAAAAATACATATTGATATTTTTCGGATTTAGAAATTCTTTCACGACATCTTTGGCATCTTGAATCGAGAACTTTTCACATGAAAAGATGTCGAGATAACAATCCCCATTTTTATCGACAAAATGGTGGCCGCGTATTGCTATTATCCT
>JAUHQH010000039.1 GCA_030408485.1 Candidatus Neptunichlamydia sp.
GATTTAAGACTTGATAGTCTTTTGGCGATGTTCTCCAAAATAAATGCCGGAGATTTTTTCAAGTTTTTCGATTGGAAAACGATAATCATCAAGAGATCCTTTGATCGGTTGATAAGGGAGAAATATGAGTGCTGTAGAGAGTGCTTCAGACTACCTACCCATTGAAGTAGAGCTTTACTTTTATCATTTCTTAGTGAAGGTATCCACTTGGGGTAAATAACCGAATCCTCTACTCTGAAATCTTATGAAAAAGGAAAGTGTTGTTCCTCATTTTGAGCAAGTTCGCATTGAAAATACTAATCGATGTGGCTACAAATGCGTCATGTGTCCCAGAGATAAACACACACGCAAACAAGGGATCATGCCTGTTGAAAACTTTGAGCTGGCACTCGATCGAGTGGGTCTCTTTAAAGGAGAACTCCACCTTCATGGATTTGGAGAGGCACTTCTCGATAAAGGACTTCCTGAAAAGGTACGTATCGCAAAAAAGAGAATGCCTAAAGCCGTTGTGGGAAACTATACAACCCTTGGTGTTCCTTTTAAGGAAAACTATTTCTTTGATCTAGTCGACTCCGGAATCGATGTCATTCTCGTTAGTTGCTATGGATATACTCCAGAAACCTACAAAGCAATCCATGGAAGAAATGCTTTTCATATTGTGAAAAAAAACCTCGAAACCATTTCCAAAGCCCGATCTTTCGTCGATAGTTCTCTCAAATTAGAAATCATTCCTTCTGGGGAAAAAATGTTACTCACTTTAGGAACAAAAAAAGATCCCCGCACAGAGTTCAAAGAGTGGATTGAATCCTTGAACTTTTCTTTTACTCCAGAACGGCGTCTCCATAATTATGGAGACGGTCGCACCTATAATAAACCTAAAGATTGCTTATGTCCGGTTGTTAAAGATATGCGACGAGCGATCCTTCAAATTACTTGGGATTTAAAAGTCATTCCTTGTTGCTACGACTACAATGCAACAATTACATTTGGAGATCTCCGTACACAAACCCTTGAAGAAGTTTTTGGTAGTCCTGCCTACAAAGCTTTTACCGAAGCTCATCTCTCCAATAATCTTGAAAACTATCCTATCTGTCAAAACTGCGAAAAAGACATCTACTAGATGATAAATTATTGCCCAGGCAGCATCTTTTCCAACGAAAATGCTTCAACAAGCTATTGAAAATGAGATAGAAGACATCACAAAAAATTTTGTGATGTAAAAGATGAACAGGATCATAGGATCGCTACGAGAAACGGATATCTTCCTGAAAGGGATGTTCAAACAGGAGTTGACCCTTTAAGGGGGTGTTGGAAACTGAAAAAGTTTGACGATGGTCTTCCAACTTTCAACAGTCCCATAAATGGCATAACTTAGAAATACGCCGCTCTGGTAGCTACAATCCCCATGAAATTTATGCAAATACTCCCCAGATGAAACAAGTTGTAGATGCTATATAGTTTCACCTAGGTTTTTCTGCCTATCAAAGTGTGGAAATCGATAGCAACTTGGTAAAGTTATTGAAGATTGAGTAACGCAAATAGGCTGGAAAAGAAGTGACAAATATAAACACGCCCTAGGTAGGGTTCCTAATTAAGTTCCCACTTTTCGAGGAGTTTTTCATAAGTTCCATTGTCGCGCAATTTATCGAGACCTCGATTAAACGCTTCAACGAGTTCCTTTTCTTCTCCATTTAAAGTCACAAGACGCAGACCCAAATCATTGAGTGGAGGCGTTGCAATTCTTACTTTTTCTCGATAAAGATTTCGAATGTAACTGGTTGCTTGAGGGTAGTCGATCAAAATCCCATCAATTTGGCCGGTTACAATCTCTTCAAAAGCTTCAGGAATAGAATAATAATAGTGAACATTGACACCAGGATATTTTTCTATAAGAAGCACTTCTTGATTCATTGATTCAACACTAATCTCTTTTCCTCTGAGATGCTTAACACTGCTGACTTTCATATCTTTCTTCATAACAAGAACAGGTCCGATATAAAGAAAAGGATCTGAAAAATTATAGGTTTTCAGAAGATTGATGCGTGGGGAAATGGAGCTGAGTATCGCATCATATTGATCATTCTTAAGCCCATAAATCAAATTATCCCAAGCGGTTGTTACTGATTCAAAGGAAATACCTTCTTCATGAGAAATTGCGCAGAGAAGCTCTTTTGAGAACGCGTAGATTTCTGCCTCTTTCCCCACTAATGCCGCGCCGTAAAAACTAGGATCAATTCCAATCCGATATGTTTCTCCTTTTGCTCCACAGGAAACAAGGACAATCGCTACAAATAAAAATGTACACAGTCTCTTTAGCATCAATTCTATTATCTTAATTCTTTCTTTTCAATTTATCAAGCTACGATTGTTTTTATGAGGATGTCTCAAAAGTAGTTGAAACTAAGATTTGAAAAACGTGACTCCAGATGCCAGAATGGCAAAAAAACAACAATAAGGAGTTACAAAATGAAAGATGACACAAAACGAATTAAAGGGTCACCCCATTACTATCGATCTAATCCCTTTTAACCATTGCATCACTTTATGCTTATCCTGTGTATCGACTTATAGCTGATAAACATGTGAACATGATCACTGACAACCTTAGCTGCGATGATGTCAAGTAGGCGTTCTAATCCAATCTACCTTAGCACATCTCTTAAGACATGTAGCCACCTCCCCGGTCAATACTCGCTTTCTGTACTTAGGAACCCATACAAGATGGACTTTCAAATCTATTTTAGTAGGCGCTCCTAAATTATAACGTCGCATGGCGATAAGTTCAATCTTTTCTTGACATTAAAGGTGAGGATTTTGAACTCCCTGCAGAGGAGACAATAATATAAGAAATGGCAGAGAGATTTTCATGATAAAATTGATTTTGGAGATCGAAGCTAATCACATGTTGGTTAGTAAGATCAAAAAAGCAATTTTAGCCGAAAAGATCAAATCCAATTCTACATATTATTCTTGATAGATGGTACCATATATTCCTTAGAGTATAATATCACTTATGAAAAATGCACTTTTTAAACTTCTCTTAGCCTGTCTCTTATACACATC
>JAUHQH010000040.1 GCA_030408485.1 Candidatus Neptunichlamydia sp.
ATATAAGGAAGATTTTGTTTCCAATCTTGACAAGATTTTAGGAAGTAAAGCCTAAGCTGATCTACTTACAGGGCGATTTTATAGTCAAAATTGACATCTATTAATTCAAGGAGGTAGCAGGATTCCAGCATGTTTTTTCTCTCTTTGCCTCTATACCTGCCTTAGCGGAAAGATTTAAAATAAAAAGATATTTTGAAATCCATTTCTTATCCTGCTCTTTTCTTTAATTTAGCGCCGATATCTCTTGGCTCATACTTGCTAAGATTAATGATTACCTCACCAACCCCATCAATTTGCATCTCTTCAGCCATCTTCTATTGATTCTTTTCTTTGAATCCATAAGGATTTAGAAGGCTATTTCAAAATAGAGCGACCTATTTTGAATGGGGGCGGCGTTGATCATGCAGTCAGCGCGAGAACAGTCAAAGCCCTCGATGAGGATCATGGGGTTCACAATGAATTGCAGATCCCCGTCAGCAAGAGGCTTTAAGGTGGTTCTTCCTATCCCTCTAAGAATACCCTGGAGTGAACAGTATCACAAGAAAAACCAAGCGGCTTGAAGGGCTTTGGTAATTAGCTCTGAATGCACGATATCAACGCTAAAAACAATTCCACTCCTATCCGATGCAAATTTTTTGATGGTCTCAATAACAACGCTTCTCGCCTGCTTGGTAAGCATGACCCTTCGAAGAGACTTCTTTTTAAAGTCACCCATTTCGGTTCACACTTTTTTCAAGTCGATGCCGACCTTGACATGAAGTCCTTCGGATTTTACCAGAAATCCTCGATTCACAAGCTGGCAGCACTTGTTTAACTACCTGGAAAATGAGTAGTCAAAAACAACTTCATGAAAATGGAATTCTAAAGGATCAAAGCTGCGGGTCATTATTTAGAATATCTTCCTCCTTATTCCTCTAAATTGAATCCCGTTGAACATAAATGGGCGCAAGCAAAATCTAAACGAAGAAAGGATCAATGTGGAATAGATACACTTTTTAAGGAGTACTCCTTATAACTAATGTAAATTAATTCAGCTATATTTATGAGGCCACACCCAATTTAAAGGTCTACCATCGTCCCTCTTTTTAGCTTCGAGCAAACATCTTCCCTTAACGCTTCCATATTGGAAGCCTTAGCCTAATTGTTCCAAATAGCCACTCTATGTGAATGGTATGAAGATGCATTCTTAACGATTTTTATCAAATATAATTCAAGCATGCTTGAGCCTTTCCAAAAACCGCTCTTTGTCCACTTTAGCCTCATGATATTTTTCTTTCTTCCTGTCATCGATCGATAGACGATATTCCCTTCTGAAGGTTTTCTGAAAAAAATATACTTTGCATTTGGACACATAAATTGGCTATTATCTGTTTCCATGGCGTTCAGACGGCCTTCTCCTATTAACTTTTTCCAAAATCAAGAAGCATTCCCCTTCTACACCTTTGTTTTCAAAAATTATCTCCTATTTGTTAACAAACTCCACTTCTACCTTATGATCAACTAAATGAGTTTGTGTTGATGGTTAATCCCACCCATGGTAGGATATCACGTGGAACTTTTAGGAAATCGCCTATTTTCTAGAAAAATTGATGAAGGATTTATTTCATGGAAAGTATTCAAAGTCATATACCAGCTCTGAACGGACAAATTAACGTCACTCCAACAATGGAGTTTGAGGCTCTTGCCGATGAAATCGACATCTACTCTCAATCCACGTTTCAAGAAATTCAGGATCAAAGGTTTAAGCATGGATTAGATCTCTATATTTGCGTTGTAAGAGAAGGCGAAAAGGCTTTTTACTTTGATGCTTCAAAGTTCATGGAAGACTGTATTCGAAATCATCGGATCATCGATAACCCTTTTACTAGAAACCCCTTTGAAGACTTTGAAATCTACGTTTCAACGCAGACTCATCCCAATTTCAAGCTCTTTATGAGACAAGATGAAGCACTGCAGAACTCTAATTACTACCCTGTCTACTGGAATGATCCTAATCTCAGTAAAGCAGACAGACTCATCTTTATGACGCGATATGCTAAGCATTTTGAAACAACTGACATCGACAAAGCCCTAGCTATCTATAAATTGGCTGCCGAGCGTGGAAGCACAGCTGCTAAACTCCGTTTAGCAAGCATTTATATAGGCAGAAACGAACGTGATGCTGCAGTTCATTGGCTCTATGCCTCTGTTCAAGACCCAAATACCACAACTGAAAATCTCTTTGCATGCGCCAAAAAACTCATACGTTTACAAGCACCGAAACTTGCTGTTGAAGCCTATACCATCATATACAATCGAGGGAATCAATATGGCCTTGGAGCCGTGATCCGCTTTTATGAGCAAGGGTATGGTACTTTTACAAAAGATCCTATTAAAGCAGCTCAATGGCGACAGCAACTACCACCAGAATGGCGTGATCAATCGATTACAGCTTATTTTGCCCACCTGCAACAGATTCAGGATCATCCTGTGGAACAAAACGATCGATGGAGTGTATTAAACATCATTTATTCTACAGCAAGTGTCGCCAGCAACTTTTTCTCAGGAATTAAAGGATATTTTTCGCCTTCATAATCTTATGAGACTGTCAAAAAAAGACCTTCCGGATTGCCCACTCTTTAAACGCCCTCTATATAGAGTTCTTAATAAATAGCTTGAGCTAAAGCTCCCTTCATCACCCAATTGAGGTTCTTCTATCCTTATATAGACTTTCTTCCTAAATGTGGTAGAATGAAATTCATTTTGAATCGTTTGATGGAAAATCTCATATATCCCATTTGTTTGAGGAGATTTTGTTCTTGTATGATCAACAATATCTTCTATTGAAAGATAAAGCTCATATTCATGATCTTCTTTTCGACCACAATACCTTCCGTTCCTCCGTTAGTCAGTGTTCGTAGGATCCTCACATTCTGTTCTTCGAACCATTGAACAACTTTATCATTGAGAACTTCTGCCACTACAAGAGCATTTTTCCTATCATAATAGCTTAACAAAAACAATTTTTGAGTAGGAGACTATTGAAGCTGGAAGGCTTTTGCCAAAGTACTACCAAAGAAGGAACATATTATTGGGAGAGCGGGAACAATTGCTATTTAGCAGGATAATAGCCAATACACGTCCGCCATTTAGGTCGGATGATAAGGCATATTAAAGTGGTTTCTAAAAGTGAGAAGATGGTCTATAACTCGATCAAAATATGGCGCGACTTAACAACTCCTCAAATCTTTGCCGAGTATCAGAATACATTTCTATCTATCTTTAAGTGACCACTCTCGAAAATCTTATTTCAGCTTTCAACAGCCTCATAAATGGTATTATCTTAATAACTTGCTTCATCAAGTTTGACTTTTCCCCGAAAGATTCTATAAATCCAATAGCCATAAGCAAGAACAAGAGGAATACCAATTACTGCAACAATGAGAACAACTTTCATTGTTTCAATTGTTGCTCCACTATTAAAAAGGGTAAGACTATGAACCCCATCATTGATTGATGATCGAACCATATAAGGATAAGTGCCTAATCCAAAAAGACCTATCAAAAAAGCAATACTCAAACATGAAAAGATAAAGGCTGTCCCATCTTTTTTTCTATGCACAAAGTAAGGAACATAGACAATGGCAAGAAGAGTTAAAATACCCACCCCAAAAAGGTAGGGGAATCTTTTCATAAGGTCAATCATATGTGATTTGTAAACAAGCGTCACAAAGGTTGTGACAAGATAAAACGCGATGAAAATAATGATTGAAGGATTGACCCATTTGCGTACACGCTCATGCATATCTCCCTCTGATTTCATCAACATATAAATCGCTCCATGCATAACAAAAACAGCAATACCCATGAGCCCAACTAAAACGGTATAGAGAGTGAAGAAGCCCCAAAACGAGCCTAAGAATTCCCCTTGGGGATCAATAGGAATTCCTACAATTAAATTTCCAAGAATAAGGCCAATCGTAAAAGCGATTACATAAGAACCGATTGAAAACATCCAGTCCCAAAACGCGCGCCATTTGACCGATTCTTGTTTCGATCGAAACTCGATCGAAACCGCTCGAATCATTAGCCCCGCTATCAAGATCATGATCAAACCATAAAAAGCTGAACAGATCGATGCATATACGGGAGGAAATCCCACAAACATTCCTCCAAAGACGATAATGAGCCAAACTTCATTCCCATCCCAAACAGGACCTATCGCATTGAGCATTAAACGTCTTTGATTGTCACCCTTTGCAAGGGGATGCAAACATCCTACTCCTAAATCAAAACCATCAAGAACCGTATATAAAACAACACTAACGCCAATAATCAGATACCAAACGAATTGAAAGATTTCTTCCATCTTATGTTAATCCTACTTGATAGGGATCGGTATAAACAGCATCCCCGATTTCTTTTTCTTCTTCAGGTCCAGCTTTGATTTTCCTATTGAGTAGGAAAATAAAGAGAGTAAAAAGGAAAATATAAATAACACTGAACATAATTAAAGAGCCAATGACTTGTCCTACGCCTAACCCTCTGGAAACACCTTGACTTGTACGCAACACATTATAAACAATCCAAGGTTGCCTTCCCATTTCAGCCGTGAACCATCCTGCCTCATTGGCAATAAAGGGAAATACAACCGATAAGACTAGATAGCGGTTTAACCATTTGCTCTTTTCAAGCTTTTTTCTCTTCCAAAGGAAAAATCCAAAAAGGGCAGCGATAAACATTCCACCCCACATATAAATCATCAAGTGATAGAACTGAAAAACCGCATGCACCATAGGCCAATCACTCTGCTCAAACTGATCAAGGCCTGTCACTGGAGCTTCTGTACTTCGGTTCACTAAAAAACTCAATAACCCAGGGACTTGAATCGCATGAACCGATTGATTTGCGCTATCAACCCATCCAATCAAATTCATTGCTGTATGGGATTCCGTTTGAAAAAGCCCTTCCATAGCTGCCAACTTTGAAGGCTGATTCTTTGCAACCCCTCGAGCTGTGCTATCCGCAGACACAAGTTGCAAAAGAGACATGATAATCGCTACTATCAGAGCGATTTTCATACTTAAGCGCGCGAAATCGGCATGACGCTTTTTCAAAAAATAGTAGGCCGAAACACTAATGACCATAAAAGCGCCTGTCAACCAACAACCAATCAAAACATGGGTAAGTCGATCCAGGAACGAAGGATTAAAAATCATTCCCCAGAAATCGGTCAGAACCGCGCGGGCTTCGTCCCCAGTTCCAACAACTTCATAGCCCGTTGGTGTTTGCATCCATGAATTTGCAGCAACAATCCATATCGCACTAAAATGAGCTCCAAATGCCACACAAATTGTTGAAAAATAATGAACTGCAGGCTTGAGTCGATTCCATCCAAAAAGCATCAATCCAATAAATCCAGCTTCCAAGAAAAAGGCAAAAACTCCTTCTGCAGCTAAAGCACTTCCAAAAACATTTCCTACAAAACGGGAAAAAAATGACCAGTTGTTTCCAAAAGCAAAAAGTTGAACAAGTCCTGTGGCAACCCCAAGAGCAAAACTCAACGAAAAAATTCGTATCCAAAATATTGTTAACTTTCGATGGCGGGGATCCTTTGTTTTCATATAAATCCCTTCCATGATAACAATCATCAAGCTCAATCCAATACTTAATGGAGGAAACAAATAATGAAAGCCTGCGGTTAGAGCAAACTGTATTCTAGAGAGCACTGTTACATCCATGGACCTTTCCTGTCTTTAAAGAATTTATTCAGTTTCTGAGGAGAGTTTCTCTTTTCATTATCTACATGACAAAGGGAGACAATGAAAAGAGAAAAGATGCCAAAAAGTATGGAACGACATCACTACCAACCTATTTGTTTCAATTTTTATTTGTCAACTTTTCGATACAAATTTGACACTAAGTAATAAAAAAAAATCTTGAGACATCAGCTCAATGGAACTTGCAAGCAACTCAAGGAAACCCTACAATAATAAAGTTATGGTATTTTACTACTCGATCAGTCCCTTTATTGAAATTGTGATCATTGCGATCATGATCAATTATATTTTGTCCTTCTTCTGGAATACCCGTTCGATGGACCTGATATTAGGACTCCTTGCGTTCCTTTTAATTTTTGCTGCATCTTCTGTCTTTAATCTTCCTGTTCTCCATAAATTGATGCTTGAAATCTCCAGCGTAGCTGTCATTGCTGTTTTGATTATCTTTCAACCGGAACTCCGTGTTGCCCTTTCAAAACTCAGCTTAAAAGGAAAACGTTATAAAGAGATTACTGAATTTGATAAATTCTTAGATCAATTAGCCTCATCGGTTTACCGTCTATCTGATAAGAAAACAGGAGCTCTCATCGCTTTAGAAAATGAAGACTCACTTGATGAATTCGCTTTGAAGGCTGTCATGCTCAATGCCAACTTTTCTTCTGAACTTTTAGAATCTATTTTTACCACGACAACTCCTCTTCATGATGGTGCTGTCATCATTCATGACCTCACGATTGTTGCTGCCTCTGTGATTCTTCCCCTTGCAGAAGATAGTTCTCAAATTGCTAGATCGATGGGAACCCGTCATCGAGCTGGACTTGGGGTCAGCCAGCTAACCGATGCTCTTTTAATTGTTGTTTCCGAGGAAACAGGAAAAGTCTCGATTGCAAGAGATGGAATTATGACAAGGGGAATCAAAATCGATCGCTTTAAGGGAATTATCCGTAGTGTCTTTAATCCACCTCTTGAAAAGACACTTCAAAGTCGATTTAACCTTAAGGAGTGGCTAAGAAAATGAGAACCCTCCTCAAGAACCTGTTTATTAATAACTGGCCACGTAAATGCCTTTCTATCATCTTAGCTATTATCATTTGGTTTGTTGTGAACAAATCCCTGATAACAACTAAGACAATTAGCAATGTTCCAGTAAAAATTGAAAATATTCCCCCGGGAAAAACTATCGAAGGAATCCAATCAAATGGTCTTCTTAATCGAAGAGTTAACCTTACTCTTTCAGGGAATAAAAGTATTCTTGAAGATTTAAATGCCAATGACCTGCAGATTGTTTTTGATGCAAGTGACCAAGAGGGAGAATGGATTGCTTCCATTAGCCGAAAAAATCTTCGCATAGGCAATTCAGATCTTAATATCTCTCAAGGAGTCAGTCGTGTTTCTCAACAAAATTTCATCATCAAGCTAACGAAACTTGTTTCCGAAAAGATCCCTATCATCATTACTCAACCGATTGGAGAAGCTCCTACAGGCTACCAATTTGTCGATATTTGGCCTTATCAACTCAATATTACAGTGAGTGGTCCAGAAGATATCGTTAAAAAATTAAAAAACAGGGGACTCAACCTTACTTTTAACCTAAATGACATTACAAAAACAAAACTTGATGAGCTCAGAACAAGCTCCACAAAAAGCCATTCTGATGTTGTAAATTTTTACATACCAAATGCATGGAAACAAATTTCTATCCCATCACTTTCACAGACACCTATTGAAATCAATGACCCTGATGCACGGTTCTTGCGGATCGACTTCCTACGCTATGAAATCTTAAAATTAAATTCTCCCATTCCTGTTTCCCTTTATTTTCCTCCAAATGCTGTAGGAACAATCAACCCTTCAAAAGTGAATATTGTTCCCAATAATGTTGTTGAAAATCGAAGCGGTATTAAAATGATCACTGAAACTCTGTATGCAAAGGGTGTAAGTGCTCTCTTTTTAGACGTCATTAAAGATATGCTTGAAATCGCTGTGATCGTTAACCCTAATGATGATAGCAAACTTGAGTGGAGTACGCAATTCATAAATGCTCGAGCTCTAGAAGAGCGCTACCTTCGTTTTATCAAATCTGATGCAACGGATGATGATGAATTCCGCGATCTCCAACCTCACCATCGCGACAATTATTTAAGAAATCGATTCCGTAATTATATGAATCGATTGCAACTCTATAAGTCTGATAATAAGGTTTTTGAACTAGCACCTATCCTTCAAGGAAATTCCGTTTCAGTGACTGAAACAAAACAAGATGAATCATAACACTTGCCCCATTCCTTCTCTTAAAGTCACAATCCTTTCTCGACATATCAAGGCGCGTGGAGGATTGGAAAAATGGGCCTTTCGCATTGCTGAAGGCTTTTCACGAAAAGGTGCCCTGGTACATATTCTCACCTCCGATACCCTCGAAAAAACCATCTCGAAACCCTTGATCCATGCCCATACGCTCTCTCTTAAAAAATGGTTGAATTTTCAAAAAATGGATCAATTTAATCGCCTCGTTCAAAAGTGGAACCAGAGCCATGAAGCCGATATTATCTTTGGAATGGACAGGACGAGTCATCAAACGCACATTCGGGCAGGAAATGGTGTTCATGCCACCTATTTAAAACAACGAGAAACCTTTGAAAATTATCCGCGGTACAAAAGCTTCCTTAACCCTCTAAATCAAACGATTTTGAAAATTGAAAAAGAAGCCTTTGAAAATCCTGAGCTAAAAGTTCTCTTTACAAACTCCTATATGGTCAAAAATGAAATTCTTGAACATTACCAGGTTTCTCCTGATAAAATCGAAGTGATTCACAATGGAGCTCCTTGGAACGAAATGGAAAAAAACTTTATCTCCTGGGTTGAAAACAAACAAAAAGGATGTGTCAAGCATCACCTTGATCCTACCCTTTACCATTTCCTTTTCATTGGGAATGGATACGAAAGAAAAGGATTAAGCTCCCTTCTGAAAGCTTTAGCGACACTAAAAAATAAAGAGTTTCATCTTTCCGTTGTGGGTAAAGATCGCAAAATTGAAACGTTTATCAAACTTGCCAAGTCACTAGGGCTTGAAAAACATGTGCGCTTTTTCGGACCCATTTCAGATGTTCGCTCGTTCTTCCAAATTGCAGATTGCCTTGTCATCCCCTCACACTATGATCCCTTTGCAAATGTGACGGTTGAGGCCTTAGCCATGGGCCTTTTTGTCATCTCATCAAAAAGTAACGGTGGACATGAGATTCTTAAAGATGAAACAGGCACCATTATTGAAGACCTAGCATCAATCGATTCTCTGAAAGCCTCTCTTGAGCATGCCATGTTGACTACTAAAACATGGGTGCGATCACAGGCAATCCGAGAGAGTGTCAAGCATCTCGATTTTTCTAGTCAACTTGCTTCCTATATTGAAATATCCCTTGAAAAAAAATGAATATTTCCTATTTAGCCATTCGTGCTCTTACTTTTCCCTTAAGCTTTTTACCTTTTAAGCTCATTCACCTGATTGGTAAAGGGGCTGGAACACTTGCCTACTTTACAATGACTAAGTACAGAAAGCGCGCTCTTTCAAACCTCTCCCTTGCTGAAAACTTGGACATCAAAGATCTTAAAAAAGTCGCAAAAGCTTCTTTCCAAAACCTCGCCATTACAACCCTAGAATATTCTAAATTTTCTCGGATCAAGAATACAAAGGATGTGATCATCTGTGAAAACCCCGAACTTGCTAAACAACTCATTGATAAAGGAACAGGAATTATTTTCTTTTGTGGTCATCAAGCAAACTGGGAACTTCTTTTTTTAGAAGGAACACAACAAATGCCTGGAATAGCAGTAGGGCGCCCGATTAAGAATCCCCGTCTCTATAAGTGGATCGTTTCGATTAGAGAAAAGTTTGGAGGAACGATCATCACCCCCAAAGAAACGATTAAAGAAGGATTGCGTGCCCTTAAAAAGGGTAAATTTTTAGGAATTGTTGGAGATCAAGCTCTTCCCGAAAGTGACTATGCCTTTGATTTCTTTGGAAGAAGAGCCTGGACAACCCCAGCTCCAGCCATCCTTTCCTATCGAACATTATGTCCTATTATGGTCGCAACCATCCGGCGCAAAACAGGGAAATACTTCATTCATTATTCCGATCCGATTTGGCCCAACCCAGACATAACAATGGAAGAGGAAATTCATCGTATGATGAAAGAATCTCTTCTTATCCTAGAAAATGACATTCGAAAACGTCCAGGTCAATGGCTTTGGCAACACAATCGCTGGAAACAAGAAACCCCTGACAATGTCTATTATCGTTACCGCTGGGATACGATTTTGATTGTCCTTCCCAAAGATTTTGATCTAAATGTCCTTCAGACGTTTAGAGAAATCTATCCTAAGGCTTTTATAACGATTCTAACCCCATTGGGAACATCGATCTCAATTAATGAGGTTGAAGTTCTCTATTATGAAAAAGAAAAGGAGCTTTTTACCACCGATTATCGCTTCAAGCTTGTCTTTAACTTCTCGGGAAATAAGAAACTCCGCCGCCATTTCATGAAACAAAGTGCCTTTGAAGTTCTCGACGATGAAGCCCTAAAAAATGGTGTGGCACAAGAACACCTTCTTCCCAGTGATGACTTCTCGATGCTCTTAAAAAAGGCTCTCACACGCCCCAATACTCTTTGGAGGAAAGATGCCACATGACCGTTTCTACATCGATGCCCTTTTAAAGGGGACCCTTTGCCTCGAAGGAGATGAATTTAATCACCTCTCTCGCGTCATGAGAAAACGAGAAGATGATGAGATTGAACTAGTCAATGGAAAGAACTCTCTTGCGTTAGCACGCATTGAGTCCTTGCATAAAGCATATGCTGAGCTCTTTGTTCTTAAAACAGAAGAAAGGAAACCAGTCCTCTCTCCACTAGTCCTTGTCCAGGCCCTTCCCAAACTATCAAGCCTTGAGCTGATCATTCAAAAGGGAACAGAGATCGGTGTTTCTACCTTCTATCTCTACCCTTCTACACTTAGTGAAAAAAAAGAACTCTCTGACAATCAAAAAAAACGCCTCCAACATATTCTCATTGGAGCAATTAAGCAATGTGGTCGTCTTGATCTCCCTGAAATCCAATGGGACTTTCCAAAACCAGAAGGAAACGTCTATTATGGGGATCTTTCTGAAAAGGCTCCTTCTCTTGCCTCAATTGGAGCCCTTCCTGCAACGCTTATTGTTGGACCTGAAAAGGGATTTACTGAAAAAGAAATCGAAAAATTATCAGAAAAAGGAAAAGGAGTCTCATTAGGCCCCTATATTCTTCGGACAGAAACTGCAGCCCTTGCGGGACTTGCCATTCTTGCAGCAGCAAATTTTTAAGCTGCAGCGTCAACTGTAGATCGGCAGAAAATCATCGAGAAGATTGCAGCAATGCCTCTACAAAGATAAGAAAGATATCCTTGCTGGTCTTTTTTTAGAGCTTCTGCATAAGTCCAAATTATATCAAATCTTAATGTGAATAATCGGCTATATTCTTTAAGGTCTGTCCTTGAATCTACACTTTGCTGAAACACTTTTCCATACGTATGACGTCTAACATCAAAACTACTTCCTTCAATAAGACGATAAGTTAACGCAGCACAAGTGGTGACAGAGCGCATAGGGTTAGTCTTACCCCAACATCCTTCCCCACCAACAAGTCGACACTGGTTTTGCTCTCGACCATCCCTTTGAATTCTAGATTGTTCCAAAAGACTCGTAATAGAATAAATATGGATACGCTCGAGGTCAATATATCCTTTTTCATCAAAGTCTTCTTTATTAAACAGAACTTTTAACTTCAATGGAAGCTTTGTATAATCAATCGAACCATCACGTCGCTGCCATGCGGGTTGGCTTGAAGTAGCAGCAATCGCTGACGCAAGTACATCAATTGCTTTAACTTTTTTCAAACCACACTGAGGAATCAAATGAAACTCTACCCTTTGTCCACAGAAATCTCTATATTGTGAAGCTTTCGGTCCAAAAAAATCTGTTGACGGTCTCAAATAAAACATATAATCCCTTTGTTTTATTTAAGCGTAATTATATAAAAATCATAATTAAATTAAATAATAAAAATAATTTTATTTAACTATTTTAAATATGAAAAACTTGATTAATTATCTTCTGATCCGATTCAATGACCCCCTCGAAAATAAGCCCTTTAGAGGGATCTAGAGTAACCAGCTGGTCTTTTTTAAGGATTGTACAGGCAGCATCTGCTCTAACGAGACAGGGTACCTTAAGATTATGAGCAAACTCTTTCACAAGTTCCTCAGAATGAAAGTCATCTGGATGGTTTTGCAAGATAAGCCCTAAAGATCCCTTAAGGCGTGAGCCATACTCTTCAGCACAATGAGACATAACGACAATTTTATTTTTGAAATCATAGGTTGCTTCTGGATCAAAACTCAGGAAAAACCCCACTTTCCCCGATATCGGCTTACCATCTCCGGGATAACCTCGGACTAGAACAGCTCCAATATTATCGACAACCATCATATTCGTGGTTCCTGAAACACCAAACGGGGTTCCCGAAGTGATCACAATTAGATCCCCATACCGAACAAGCTGATGAGTTAAGATATAACGACTTGCTTTTTGAACCCCTTCTTTCACGTTTTTAACCTTCTCATGAACAGGAACTGTCCCCCAAACAAATGCCAATTGGTGATAGGTTTTCTCATCAGGAGTCACGGCAATGATCGGCATTTCAGGACGAAACCGCCCCATTAATTTTGCCGTGAACCCTCCTGTTGTCAAGGCGATCAATGCTTTTCCATGGGCACTATAAGTTGTTCTGACTGCAGCTAACGCAACAGAAGACGAAATATCATGAAAAACATGATCCGAAGCATCTTTATAAAAAAACTCTTCATAATCAAAATCTTTTTCCGCTTCGATAATCGTACTTCTCATCAACTTGACTGTTTCAATCGGATATTTTCCAACAGCTGTTTCCCCGGAAAGCATCACAGCAGAAGTGCTGTCATAAATCGCATTGGCAACATCAGAAACTTCAGCCCGTGTAGGACGGGGATTTGAAATCATTGATTCCAACATTTGTGTCGCTGTGACCACAGGCTTAAAAGACTGGTAGCACTTTCGTATTATCACCTTCTGCAACTTGGGAACCTGAGTCACGGGAAGTTCTACCCCTAAATCCCCTCTTGCCACCATGATCCCATCTGCAGCTTGCAGAATGCTATCAAAGTTCTTTACCCCAAGAGCACTTTCAATTTTTGCAATCACAAGGACGTGACTGGCTTGATTTCTCTTTAAAAGTTCTTTGATCGTATAAATATGCTCCGAGCTTCGAATAAACGAAGCTGCTAAAAGATCGATATCATTCTTGCAGCCAAACTCAATATCAAAGATATCTCTTTCAGTCACCCCAGGAAGGTCTAACTCTACATTTGGAATGTTTACCCCTTTTTGGGACTTAAGAATTCCTGAATTTTGAATTTCGACGACCAAATGATCTTGTTTCTTTTGAGCAACTTTTGCGGTAATATAGCCATCATCAAAGAGGATTTCTCCACCAACTTTTATATCTTGTATCACTTGAAAAGGCTCTATCGTAATCTCCCCTTCTTTTGGAGATTTTGTAATAGTCAGCTTGGCCCCTTTTTCAAGGGTGATTGGTGCATCAAGAATCCCGATACGAATTTCAGGTCCCTTTGTATCAAGCATGATTGCAAGAGGAATTCCCTTTTCCTTGCGCGCTTTTTTCAGGTTATCAATGGTTTTTTTATGATTTTCATAGGCACCATGACTCATGTTGATCCGAGCCACATTCATCCCAGCATCGATGAGCTGCACGATTTTTTCATAACTATTCGTTGCAGGTCCTAAGGTACAGATAATTTTCGTTCGTGTTCGCATAATCCCATTTATACACACTATTTTTTTATTTAGGTAGTGTTGCACAAACAATCTTTGTCTGGAGGATTTAACGACACTATCTTACTCCACAAAGAGCACGGAGAAGGTGTTTGGAGGGAGTTGTTTTAAATAAGTTCTTTCAATACCATCCATCAAATCCAATTTATATTATTCTTGATGAATGATATAACGAGAAAATGTTGCTCTACTTTCGATCCCATGAAGGTATTCAAAAGCTCCATGTTCATTGGTATCAGAGGGAATATCAATAATTCTAACTTCTTGACCAGTGCGAACCTTTTTCTCTTCTTCTTTCATGTGATCTGCAAGACTGATCTCACCACTTGATAAGAATAAGAGGTGCCAAGTTGTGTTTTTCTCGAGCATATGCATTTTTATTGGTACGGAGTTTTCATCCCACTACCTAAGCATATAAGCCGTTTTTCCACTTCTTTGAGGCTCTTCCCCCATCTCATCCAAACAAAGGGAGAATCATTATGCCCCCCTACAATCGATTCCAATCCATTTGAAGTGACTCTTCAAAAGAGTATGTGAATTTTTGACATTAGTAATTCTCGAAGAAAATCTTAATTTATCCGAAAAATCTTTCAACTTTCAACACCCTCATAAGGGATGAGTCTGTAAGATGAACAAGAGATGTTCAATCAAGTAGCTTTTGGAGAAGAGGGCATCCGCTACAACTTCAACCGGAGCAGCAGAGGTTGCGATTGTTCCTATAGAGGACTATGGGATCGGTAGTTTTTAAGTGACAGAGCCCCTCTATTCCTATGCTGAGTGTATCAATGGAGAAGGTATTCTATGGATAGTGGCGAGGAAAACTTGAACACATTCGATGGAATGGACGATTCTACTGATCTCATCTTGCATCGTGAGAAGAAAGACTATGAATACACAGGAGAGCTCGAGCTTGTGAGGTTCGCAAGAGAGAACTTCCTGACCTGGAAAGATTACGACTACTGAAATCGCTTGAGGGAAAAATGATTGAAGGGTTTTTCTTTAGAGAGTACGATAAGTGTAGATGGTTTGGAGTAGTATCTAATGACGGAAAAAATTAATCCTAGAATAGGTTTGGCTTTCAAAAAAATATTTGGCACGGAAGAAAATAAAGACCTTCTCATTTCCTTGATTAATTCTATTGTAGGAGTAGAAGATCATGTTGTCGATGTGACCCTGCTGAATCCCTACAATGAGAAAAATTTTAAAGATGACAAGCTCTCTATCTTAGATATCAAAGCTGAGGGAGACCGCGGCAAGAAATTTAATATTGAAATCCAAATTACCGACGAGGCCGACTACGACAAAAGAGCTCTATATTATTGGGCAAAGTTATACGCAGAGCAGCTTAAAGAAAAAGATGACTATGGCACCCTAGAAAAGGTCATAGGAATCCATATTTTAAATTTCACCTCCATCTTAGACTCTGAAAAGTATCACAATGCTTTCCATATCGCAGAAAAGGAAACGGGGATGCACTATTTTAAAGAGTTGGAGCTTCATACAATAGAGCTAAAGAAATTTAACGATAACCTAGAGAAAGAATTTGAAGATATTGGATCCAAAATTCAAAACGCCTTAGATCTATGGTCCGCGTTTCTTCTAAGACGTGACCTAATTAGCAAAGCTAAATTACCATCATCCCTGGATGATACTCCTGTAAAAAAAGCAATCAATGTTCTCAATGTGATGAATTTTACAGATGAAGAGCGTGAAATTTACGAAGGAAAGCTCAAGTGGCTGAGAATCGAAGCGAATACCTTGAAGAAATACGAAGAAAAAGGTCGTGAAGAAGGTATCAAAGAGGGAGAAAAAAATAAATCTTTAGAAATCGCTCGCGCCCTTTTAAAACAAGGACTACATCCTGCCCAAATTTCTAAAGCGACTGGACTTTCTGGAGAAGAAACACTCAACCTTGCAAAAAAATGAGAGTTTTTCGAAAAAATGACTTCTGTATTTGAGTTTTGCTAGCCTAATGCATTCCGATCTTTGATTTGTATTACTCAACACCAAAAACCCCTCTAAAGTCATCTTTTATAATGCCATCGCAAGGATTCTAAAAGATGTAAAAAATCAGATGGATTATTTAAATACAAATCAGAATAATATTTACCTGAGTTTTGGGTTTTTTATGCTGCAATCATTAGAGAGTTGTTATTCCCTTCAAGATTTAAAGAAAGTTTCTTTTTTTGATGACTATAGGCAACCAATCCATCAATTAAATTTACCAAGAAATTCGAAGGATTTCTATAGCAACTACGCTCTATTTGAGAGATATTTTTGATCAGGGATCTTTTCCTAAGCAATGCTTTGTCTTTTAAACACATAAGCTTTTCTTTCATACAAGCTTTGAAGAAATATAGCCTTTATCACCTACATCTGGCACATTTCCTGGAGCCACAAGAAAAGATAATATCTCACCATTCCACAAACATCAAACCTTGGGACGTTGATGATGATCTTGATGAAGCGCAACTCGAAGCCTTTTCCGATTGAGGAGCACATCTTTGAGAGGTAAAAAGTTTTTAATATTGGAGAAGGAGCATTATTTGCTTATCCAATAAAATCTCTCTTGAAGTCGTTTCCAAAATCTCAGATTCAGAAAATGTAGAGCGCGTTGTATTTAAAGACTCTGGTTTTGCAAGCGATGCCGTTAAAATCAATGCCATTCAAATTCTCAAAACAGCAGGAATTGAAGAAGTGAAATCCATTTAGAAAGATGCCAATGATCAAGCCCTATATACCAAGTAAGCTCCCCTTAAAAAACTTAGAATATAAAAAAAGCTATTTCCTCTTATTGGCGATGCAAATGCGCAGCTTGCTAGGATGTGATGGACTCTTGCAAGGAGTTATTAACCCAGGGGTTATGCTTTCTTCCTTTGACAAATGAAGAAGCGGTTCTTTTATCAAAAATTGAGAGAACGGAGGCTTCGGTAGATGAAGTTTTAGAGCAAGAAGCAAGGATTTTTAAAGAGGGAGAAAAAGGAAAGGATATTCAGGAAATCATTAATTATCGCGCGGTCCTTAAGAAGCGATAGAGGGTGTATGCTCTATTGGAGATATTGATACAGATGTCTACAAACACTTGCAAATACGGAAAACAATTGGAGAGCACCTAAGATAAAGAGCTTCGTCTCAAGCCCCAAGGAATCAAAGTTCTCAGTTTATTTTTCATCGATAAGAAGAGCTTATACTCAACCACCTTGATGAGAGAGTCAAGAACATGAAAGGGAGAAAACAAATGACTTTAAGCAATGGGTAGGATCAAGTCTCTTGGGAGGAGAGAAAAAGTTCCGAACTATCAAAGGATACTTGTCGATAAATGATGTGAAGCAAAATGAGATGCCTTCGAAAGAAAAAGGCTAAAGCAGCTTAAACGTTAGTAGAGCCTGTCTCTTATACACATCT
>JAUHQH010000041.1 GCA_030408485.1 Candidatus Neptunichlamydia sp.
CAGATGTGTATAAGAGACAGAGATAAGGGGGAGAGATTATGAAGAAGGGGTATCATAAGAAAGGAAAACGTTTTGCTAATTCACATATCGACTCGACAAAACGTTCGCTCATTGACATTGCTCTTTGGCAATTAGGCTATTATGATGATAAGAGGGCTCCTAAAAAGCGTCCTGAAAAGTTTTGCTATCCCAACTCAAAACGCAAACTAAAAGAAAATATTCCACAAGTCACTTGGATTAACCACTGCACCTTTTTGGTAAATGTGGGAAATCTCTCTTTGCTTACTGATCCGATTTGGAGCGATCGTTGTTCCCCATTTTCTTTTCTAGGGCCAAAGCGGAGGCATGAGACTCCATTGACCCTAGAAAAACTTCCAAGAATCGATCTTGTTCTTCTTAGTCATGATCATTATGACCACTTTGATAAAAAGACTCTATTAAAACTTGCAGAACTTAATCCTGGAATTACATGGGTTGCTCCCTTGGGAGTAAAAAAGCGTCTTCATAAGTTAGGTCTTCGTCATATCATTGAAATGAAGTGGTGGGAAGAAGTTCATATCGGTACACAAGGGCAAGAGGTTGTAATCACAGCTGTTCCTACTCAACATTTTTCAGGCAGAGGTATTTTTGATAAGAATCGGACGTTATGGGCAGGTTTTGTCGTTGACTTTCTTCAAAAGGAACAACAGGAAAAGAGACTCTATTTTGTTGGAGATACAGGGTACAATAAAAAAGATTTCAAGAAGATAGGAGAAGAGTTTGGAGAAATGGATTTAAGCTTGATTCCTATTGGAACGTATGTTCCTGGAGCCTTTATGGATCCTGTCCATATTAGTCCACACAAAGCTGCAGCGATTCATGATGAAGTAGGATCTCTCCTGAGTGTCGGGA
Source organism: Candidatus Neptunichlamydia sp. (assembly GCA_030408485.1). Classification (GTDB taxonomy): domain Bacteria; phylum Chlamydiota; class Chlamydiia; order Chlamydiales; family Simkaniaceae; genus Neptunichlamydia. The sequence continues at coordinate 892 of JAUHQH010000041.1, forward strand.
TGCACTGGAAAACTTTTCGCCTTTCAAGTGAGGATCTTGAGCAACCTCCTTACGACCTCTATTGCGCTTTGAAAAAACGAGAAATCGACCCAAAAACTTTTCGTGTTCTTGAACCAGGACAAACGATTAATTGGTAAAACCCACCAGACACCTTCGATGCTAGTCAGCAAAAGGTGTTGGCCGGTATCGCGCGTGACCTAGCTAATTAAACAGCTTGGCGAGTTTGGTATACCTTATACCATTTATCAAAACTAAACAACTCCTCATCTACAAGTCAAGGGGTTCATTAGGGGACTGTTGAGAGCTGAAAGATTTTTTGGTGAAAAGATAATTTGGACGATGATCTTCCAACTTTCAACAACCCCATTAGTTGATTTGAAATCGACCGTCATTTTGTAAAGGCTCACCTTCTTGCTTGTCAATGCACGACTGAATCATCTCATCTATAATATTCCCTGAGCTCACCACTAAATAACCTCTCCCCCAAAAATGCCTCCTCCAGAAAATCTTCTTCAAGTGCGGAAACTCCATCAACATTACTCTCGAGCTAATCCCTTTTAACTGCTCTGCATCGACTTATAGCTGATCAACATGTGAACATGATCATTTTTGCTCCCTAGGAGACAACAATGTAAGAAGTGGTGCAGAGATTCTCATGATAAAATTGTTTTTGGAGATCGAAGCTCATCACATGTTGGTTAATAATACCATCTATCAAAAATAATATGTAGAATTGGATTTGATAGATGGTATTACTTACTTCGAAAACTGTTTTTGATCGATATTAAGATGCATAGTAAGTCGTGCTTAAGGGGATGCAGTTGTGATGAAAATTTTCCCGACAATCGAGGCGCATTTCTGAGTTTTTGTTTTTTGTACATGATGATTTTTCATTGACGATTGTCAGGTGTTGATGCAAAGTATTGTTTATGATTCAAATTTGGAATATGGTCAAATATATGCTTAATGATCGGAGACTTCAAAAAGAGGTTAAAAAGCGTTACTATCATGATCATTCCTTTTCTAGTCTCGATCGCGCTATTTTGACTGCTTACATCTTTAAAAACCCTTATACGATTAGTAAAAATTACCTCAAAAATCGGAATGAGAAAGAGATTCATACTTATGGAGAAACACCTCTCATGACTTATGAGAAAATTGCACAAGAAGCTGAGATTGAACCGACCGATACATTCTTAGAATTGGGATCTGGAAGAGGGCGAGGAGTTCTTTTCCTTCACCATTTTTTCAAGTGTCAGGTGATTGGGATTGAACGGATTCCTCAGTTTGTGAAATTATCCCAGTATCTATCCCATAAATATCACCAAGGACGGGTCACTTTCATCTGTGCAGATATGCTCAAAGGGGAACTTCCTGAAGCGACAGTGGTGTATCTATATGGAACAGCGCTAACCGACCAGGAAATTACCACGTTGGTTCAAAAGCTCAAAAGGTACCCAAAAGGGACAAAAATTATCAGTATTAGCTACCCTCTCACCGATTATGATGAAAATGCTTTTCAGATTGAAAAAACATTTCCTGTAAGTTTTTTATGGGGAGGAACAGAAGCTTATGTCCAAAAGGTCTGTTATCATCAGTGAACTCATTAAGAAAAAAATGCACTCCTTGTGTTGTTGGATCTTCTCCTTAAAAATCACGCGATGATTGTAACTGAAGCTTTGAAGATTAGTAATATGAGTAAATCTGCTAGTGGTACAATAGAAACACCAGGAAAGAATGTTAGGGCAAAGTCTGGCCTTTTAGCTATCTTAGATCAGGGCTGGTCTGAATTTAAGCGGCAACTTAAGTACAAGCTTGAGTGGCTAGGAGGAGTATACGTTGAAGTGAACCCCTCCTACACCTCACAAAAATGCTCCTCTTGCGCAAACATCGACAAGAAGAGCCGTATAATCCAATCGAAGTTTTGTTGTATTAATTGTGGGCATACAGAAAATGCAGATATCAATGCTGCAAAGAATATTCTAGCGGCAGGGCATGTCGTGTTAGCCTGTGGAGAGGACGCATTAGCAACCTATATGAAGCAGGAACCTCTGAACATGGGCGACTTAAGTTTCGGCCTGAGCAATCAGGAATCCTCTTCGTTTACGGAGGGGAGGATGTCAAGATGGAGCTCCCATAGAGACCGAATATCCAGAAGCAGATGTTTCGTGGAGAGCTTCCATTAAATGATGAGCAACTCAGATACCTGTGAGGAGGAGCTATGATCAATCCATTAGGCCAGTTAGGGAAATGGAACGTGAACGGGGAGACCGTTACCCTTTTTAGAGAACAAAATACCCTCGGGTATTTTAAAGGGGAAGATCGTTCCCAATCCTCCTTTATTTGTCCTGATTTGATAAACATATATGGGATTAAACGAGCAGAAAAAATCATAGACATCTTTCATAATGTGATTCAAGTCAATCTTGAAGAGAGGGTGCATTCTCAATCTTTCCTTCCTCTATTATTAACAGAAGGGTATAAACCGATTGAATCTAGAGAAACAGTCTATTATAAGCCTCAAGCGACGAAGCAAGTTGCTCTATTCGCACAACATCAACATGGTTTCCGAAAAAAGCGGGTTTTTAACAAGCGTTGGGCTGTCTTGAATCTTGCTAATAGAGAGGTCACTGTTTATCAAGTTGAAACAACAAACAAGGAGGCTATGATTTCCTAGATAAAGTTCGCAAGAAATTTTGCGGTCTAAAAGACGAATATGCAGAGTATGTTAGGCAATTCAGACCAGTTATGATTTACAGTGGCGGCAACATAACGTCTGTTGTTATGAAATGTGTGAGCAACTGTGATACAAATGTGTCGTTAACAGAGGGTAATTGGGCAATTACAGTCGTAAGCACACTTCAAAGATCTCAGCTTAATAGGAGTAACGATTGTGGTTTTGGCCATGTGATGATTGTTTGCGAAGGTTTAGAAAATGGTAGCCTATTCTTCAAATATGCCCATATTATTGATAGAGGAAATGGGAGTGAGGCTGAAGTTAAAACTGAAAACAAAAAAATTAAATCAGACACCCTTAATGGGCCTACATGGAGTAGACAAAGGCACTTAGTAGAAAGAATGCTTCAGTCCATAAGAGATGCAGAAGTCAATCACCGTTATGTCAGTTTTTCAAAGATGAGGGATCTTGTTAATTTAGTTAAATATGTGGGTGCTTCTGCTATTTCTATAGTCCCTGGGCTTTCTACTATTGTTGGTGTTTCTTCTAATCGCACTTTTAACAGACCAAATATTGATCAAATAAGAGACAATTCAGAATCTCCTCATAATTGTGCGAGCTGGGTTCGGAAGCAGTTATTAGAAGCAGGAATAAAAATACAGCTGCCTTTTTTAGCGATTACTCCGAATCGTATGGTTACATCTTTGAAGGATGAGAGGAACGTTACCTTTGTTAATGAATTATAGCCTATGGCGTGCGGCAAAAATAGTTGACACAAAACAGGATTTAAATCAGCTGAATAGCCTCTTAAAGCTTAAGCATTCATGACATCTCCTTATTCATTGGTGGTGGTTTAGAGGTCTCAAAGGATGCCTTTTCCTCTAGCCTTTTTAAATATTCTTCCCAGCACTTTGATTGTTTTGTCATGTTTCTCCAAAAATATTTTGATTCATACTGGCGATTGCCTGCCACTTATGATCCTCAGATAAATGGGCATAGCGTTTCACCATTTGATAAGTTTTGTGTCCCAAGATTTCAGCGATGACGGATAGAGGGACTTTATTCATGAGAAGGTAAAGAGGCGCAGCAATGGCGAAGGTTGTGGAATCGAGAATCAAGTGATACACGCTTTTTTAATGGCTTGTTCCCAAGGAAAGCGAATGCCCGATAGGCTTACACTCCCAGGAAAGACTAATTCGGTTTCACGAGAACGTTTTTCGTAAAGTTTTTTTTAAAACCGTATAGGTATGCTCAGTGAAGGGGACGACTCGGATCTAACATAATGGTTTTTTGGATGATCAAAAGGATATAAGTCAGGAGAAATTTGCTTAAATAGGGCGGGTTAGAAAATAGGGCAGGTAGGACTTGAACCTATACGACCTACGGGTTATGAGGGAGGGAGAATACCTGCCAAACCAACATCATCCAATCACTATCAGCATTATAAGGGACTCACATAATGAATGCTATCGGTATTTATCGACTAATAACGGCAAAAGTAGTGTACCATTGCACCATTTATGCACCGTCTAAGGAATAAAAAAATTTGCTTTCGAGTTATGTTTACCCATGGAAAAAATTTTTATTTGACTATGTTGATGGAAAATTGGTAGTCTGTCCTGCATATAAGTAGGATGAGAAATGAAAAAGACAATATCTGTCTCTTATACACATCT
>JAUHQH010000042.1 GCA_030408485.1 Candidatus Neptunichlamydia sp.
TAAGATCTGCAATATAAGACGAGATTTTCAACATAAGCTTTCGACAAATCTCAGCAAAAATCACGCGATGATTGTAACTGAAGCTTTGAAGATTAGTAATATGAGTAAATCTGCTAGTGGTACAATAGAAACACCAGGAAAGAATGTTAGGGCAAAGTCTGGCCTTAACAGGTCTATCCTAGATCAGGGCTGGTCTGAATTTAAGCGGCAACTTAAGTACAAGCTTGAGTGGCTACGAGGAGTATACGTTGAAGTGAACCCCTCCTACACCTCACAAAAATGCTCCTCTTGCTCAAATATCGACAAAAAGAGCCGTATAAGTTTTATTGTATTAATTGTGGGCATACAGAAAATGCAGATATCAATGCTGCAAAGAATATTCTAGCGGCAGGGCATGTCGTGCTAGCCTGTGGAGAGGATGCGTTAGCAGCCTCTATGAAGCAGGAACCTCTGAACATGGGCGACTTAAGTTTCGGCCTGAGCAATCAGGAATCTTCTTCCTTTAGGGAGGGGAGGATGTCAAGTCTGTTGAGGATTACCAGAAAATGCAAGAAGAGCAAAAGAAGCAGACAGTTCCATTAGGATAAAGCGAGTGCAAAGTTGGTGGACCAGAGTGGTATGCTTATTCATATCCTCGAAAAACGGTATCGCTCACTTTTTGACAAGTGAAAGGCCAAAAGTAAACCGATCATTTTTTTTATGGGGATCAGGAGAGTGCATGAAAATAAGACGCAGGCGCCAGCTTGTACTAATCATAGTAATCAGTTCTACTTTAACTTCATTATAGTTGGGTTCTTTACTTCTTCCCCATCCAATATGAGATTCTAATCGAGCGATCCATTGGGGAGCAAGTTTCATTTGAAGGCGGGTTAGAAAGGTATTTCTTTCATCAGAAAGTGGGGAATAACGGAGATCTGGAATGTCTCGTGTCACTTCCATAATAAAGTTTTGAGGGTCTGCTTTACGCCAATCAAAACGACTGCGGTGACGAAATTCGGTTTTGAAAGCAAAATTCTCATTGATTGTCCAAGCAAGTCCAAGATTTGCATAATCAAGCACTTGTTTTTCAACATTCCATCCCACTCGCCCTGTAAAGCGCCAAGAAGGAAAGTTCCAAATAAAATTCCCCTGAACTTTAGGAACTGTTTTGTTAAAGGTATTATCGCCTAAGAAACTATAGGCATAGAGCTCAGCAATGATATTGGGTTCGAAGAGAGGAGTCTTTTTAAAGTAAAAGAGGTTGCGGATTCCAGAACGAATCAAGTTCAGTCGATTAAATCCATCATCAATGCTAAAGATATAAGGCGTATTTGGAGAGATGGTAGGATGGGTCATTCCTTGATAATAGATATAGGGTTTTAAGACATGACGAAAGGTTTGGTAATTCCGCTTCAAGGTAAGATCAGCGAGAAGTTCGTAGGTTAAAACCCCTAGAGCTGCAGGACGACCTTTTTGACTATCTCCATAAAATACACCATTGATTCTCACAATAGGAGTGAGTGAAAATCCATGAGAATGGAAAGGACGATATAAGGAGTTATGTGTCGATAGACGGGCTGCGCTAAAACCTCGAACATCGCGCTCAATATCTTTAGCTGAAACGTAATCAAGGTAGGCAACTTTTGCTCGATTTTCAGAGATAATCCCACTTTGTCCTAATTCAAAAGGTTTGGGAGTCCAAAAAGATTCAGGAAGTTCTTGTTTCATCCCTTGAAATCCATTGATACGGAACTTCCCATCCACTCCAAAAATCATCCAATCTTGATAGTTTCGAATGACAACCTTTGTTTGCTTTGCTGTGTTAAGCTCAAAATCCTTGCTTCCGAAGTCGGTTTGCATATTTTTATCGCTTAGCCAATCATATGTTGCGTAAAACTGAGCCTGTTCACTCTCACTCTTTGATTCATATCGTCCTTGTAGACGGTAGTGGGTTCTTGCTTTGTCAGGATTAGTATCGCGATAAAACATATCATGATCAAGGTAGCTACGTGTGCGGAATTTTGTCCTCTTATCGAAAGATTTATAGTCGGTTTCTAAAGCACCGCCAACCCCTTTTGAGGGACGGAGATTGAGTCGGAAGTAGAGGTCAAGGTTTTCCCAAGAATAGACTCGATATCGCATGCTGACCTTAGGCCAAAGGCCTGTATCCCAATCTAGTCGATACTTCACAGGAGATTCGGAAAAGGTCTTTACATTGCTTTTAAAATAAGGAAGCCAGAAGATAGAGGTTGCAAAAAAGCGGAACGTTACATTTTTTGCATAAAGGAGGTTCTTTTTCGTAATTTCTACCTCTCGGATATGGATTCTCCAGTCAGGATTCTTACTTTCAGAGGTTGTGACAAAGGCATTATAAAGATAAAAGCTGCGGTCGGCATTCAGGCGGATTTTTTCTCCTCCTAGAAACCATAAATCTACCGCTGTGACTCCATCATAGACAACCCCTGTTTTTGTAATGAAATCATATTCAAGGCGGCGGCCTACATAGGTATGCCCACCATTATCAAGGATGAGATCTCCTTCTGCAATGACGTGGTGGACCCCCTCTCCTTTATCGACTTTATTGATATAAACAATATGACGCGCTTGAATGCGAAGTTCTGGTGAAGAAATGATCCCTCCTTCATGCGTAGATATGACTCCGCCATGGTATTCAGGATTTTTTAAATTGACTGTGAACTCTTGTGGGGTTGCCCATAAAGAAAGGGAGAATAAAAAAAATAGGCCAACTAATCTGCGGATAACCATTTTGCCACGTTTAAAAGGAAACTCGGCTTAGTATACGCTATTGGATTGCCTTGAGCAAGAGTCCAGCAAGAACATAGCGATTTTTTTTATGTCCTGTTCCAATTGCTTGGACTAGAAGATCGATACCTCGCATCTCGTGATTCTCTGCTAAGGCTTCATACCCTTCAATCAAAAGGCGAGAGGTTTCTTTAGGTGTTAAAAGATATTCTGTTTGACTTTCATTTCTTTCAGTCCATGGGAGCATTTTGCGGAACTGGAAGAGTTCATGATCTTGCTCTTTTTCCATCCACTCATAGATAAAATCGGTATGGTGTTTTTCAGCTTTTAGACGGTAAAGAGCTAGATGACAATACGTACGGATAAATGGAGCTCCAGCCCGTTTCGATTCTTCTTTGAGAAGAGAAAGTGCCGCATGAGTATTAAGGTTTTCAAGAAGATGCACTAAAAGAGGAATTAGCTCATTTTCTTTTTTTGAAAAAATGGCTCGAGCTATACTTAAAAAATTCTCTTCAGGGAGTTCTATGGTGTCCATCAGAATTTGTTCCCTAAGAGTTAATGTGATCGTAGGAATATCAATCTGATATTTTTTCGCATATTGTGTTGCTGATGGAATCACCTTCCATGCCATAAGAGCATGTCCTAAAGAATAGATGGGTTGAAACCCTAGGTCTTTTTCATCCTTAAGAAGGATTTGGATGAGCGTGGGAACACAACTAGGATTCCTTTTTTTTAAAAGAACCAACGCGCTGTTTGCTCGGATATGAAAATTATAATCCTCTAAAAGCGAGGTCAAAAGAGGTTCGGTATTCGGCATCTCGATAAGCATAGGAATCGCAAGAAGGTTTTTGTGGAGAGCACTTTCAATGATGGGTTCACGGAAGTGAATATCACCTAGTTTTGATAGCGAGAAACAAGCAGCAAGTTTGACATTTAGGTGGTTCGATTCAGAAAGATTTTTTAAAAGAGGAATCGAGTGGGAATCTTTTAAATAACCCAAAGCAGCAGCGCATGTTTCTTGCTCTGCCTGATCGGAATGAGTTGTTCCTGCCCGAATTTCAGCAAGAAAGTCATCTCTTCCATATTTTGCAGCTGCTAGAATAGCTGCTAGGCGAACCGATAAATGAGAGTGACTGACCATACGTTTTAAAATCCCCATTGCATCAGGGGTTCCAATCATTGCAAAAAGCTCTGGAAAGTAGACATGTAAAGAAGGGGGGAGTTTGTGCATTAATGAATCGATCATCCCCGTTACTTTTTCAGAGCGGTGCATTGCTAAGGCATAAGCTGCTTCCATTCTAACCTGAAGAAAAGAGGAGGAAAATGCCTTAAAAAGAAGCTCTTCGACCCGATCATCTTGAAGGCCGCTTAAAAACTGAATGGTTGCCATTTGAGTCATAGGGTTACGACTGCTCATTCCCATTTCATAAAGATCCATCCTTTCCAGTGAATCTGCAATTCCCAATCCATACATTGTAAGAAGGATACTCTCCTCATCTTCCGACTTTGCCCCTAAATTCAAGATAAGGTGTCCCATTTGCTCTAAGATAGGAAAGTCATGACTCCTAACATCTTTAACATAAGACTGATAAAGTTCAACTCCTCTCTCTACTTCTCCCGCTTGGATAAGATAGAGCACTTGATATTTCGAAATTTTCGATTCACCTTCCATTCCGAAAAGAGTAGAAAAGAAAAGAAGGGTTAAGAAGAGAGTGCGTTCCATAGATCAATCCCAAAAAGCTTCAATTTTTTCTAGAGTTTAAGTTTATTGGCAATCCTACCATATTATAAAAGGATCCTTCAATCCCTTTAAGCAAGAAGGTAGTGTCTCAGTTTGAATCCTAATATTTTTGTCCTTGACTGCATAATGATGTTCTTTATAAATATTGCACTGCAAGCCAGGACTTGAAGCGTTATTAGATAAAGGATTGAGCCATGATAAAATCAGTTATCATCCCTAATACGCTATGGCGATGTATCTCTACTAGTTTCGATAGAGATTGGGCGTTAAGGAACTTAACTTTCTATGATGTGAAGACAAATTATCATGAGAGGGACAATCTGCTCCAAACAAATAAGTATACGAGAACTGCCGTTGCCTACTAAAACGGCTCTTGGACGTCTCTCTTTTTATTGCCCACATTCTTGTGATCCATCATTTTCAAAACCTCAGATCCTTTGACCCCTACTCCACACTTAATTTATTTTATAGTTCAATCACCGCTTGATGAAATGCTTCATGGTCTGAAGCTGGTAATTTTACCTTTGCCCCCTTCCTTATGACTCTCTTAGACCTTGCAAACCTTTTAAGCGAAAGCGGCGCAACCAAACATAAACTGCATTTCTGCTGACCTTAACTATTCCTGCAGACTCCTGATAAGAACGGTTAATGATCATTTCAAAAATATCTCTCAAATAGAGCATAGTCGCCGTAGAAGTCCTTCGAATTTCTTGGTAAATTTAATTGGTAGATTAGTTGCCTATAGTCATCAAAAAAAAGAAACCTTCTCTAAATCCTTGAAAGAAATAACAACTCTCTGATAATTGCAGCATAAAAAAAACCAAAACTCAGATGTACTTAGGAATCCATACAAGGTGAACTTTCAAATCTGTTTTAATATACGCTCCTAAAAATCAAATACAACTCTACATATTATTTTTGATAGGATGTTAGATGGTATAACTTATTCTAACCAAGGATAAAACCCTTCAAAAAATCTCTTATTATTTGATTTCACAACAATTTGATCGACTTTTTCTTTCACTATCATCTATTT
>JAUHQH010000043.1 GCA_030408485.1 Candidatus Neptunichlamydia sp.
AGGAATTAATAATTTAAATTTTTTTATGTTTTTTCGAGAAACTTCTTTAAACGTTGTCGATTTTGACAAATTAGAGATTTCATCTCGCTTCATCCATAAAGCTATGGCAAGGAATATGCTACAAATATTATTTTTGGGAACAAAATTAACGAATCCTTGATTTGTTGTTACAGGTACTTGGGTAATGCCAACTTTTCCGATTTTAGCACGACTAGAAAATAACACTGTTCCAGGAGGTAAAATTTTAAGATTAGATTCTTTTTGTCCAACCTCAGTAATCTGCTTTTTCGAAGAAACATTTAAGTTAATCCCTGTTTTGTGTTGCTTTAGATCGGTAGGAGTTATCCAAGAGATATGACCATTCCAATATTCATTGTTTTTTCTTGCTGGAGTACTACCTCCAAAAATCTCGGCACTTGTTTCTAAAGAAACTCTAGGAAAATCCCTTTCATTACCAAACATCTCATAAAATAGCGCTGGAATCATCTGCCTTGTTAACGCTATGGCTTTGCGCTGATTTTGTCGGAGTTCATCGATTTCATCTAGAGTTGAGGCAATTTGTTGTTGTTCGCAAAGCGATGGGATCATAATTTTTAAAATTGAAATGCTCCATAATCTTCATTATGAATATAGGAACAACCAACAGATCCAGAACGTGCTAGTAAAAGGTCCCCTTTTTGCAAGAAAAGGTTTTCTTCAATCTTAGATGGCGAGACAACACCATTATTTCTCAATCTTCCCTCATCATCAATATCGCTGATTCTGATATATCTTACTTTTCCGTTGAAATCAGATTTTGCCGCGTCAGATCCATAGTCGAGAGGACTTAATAATATCTGACCCAGTGTTTTGGCTTCTTGCTTTTGAGACTTCATAGCTATATCCGCTTGGATAAATTTGTGAGTTCAGATGCAATTGAATTTTGCAGTAAATGAAGCTCTTCTAAGAGAAGATTCGGCGGTTGAAATGTATTGCTAGTGTTATCTTCAGAGGTGTTTTTTTGTAGAGGTTCATAGCCAGGCTGAAATTTGAATTGATGATCTCTTTGATTGGCACAGAAAAATATTTTTCTGAAGTTGCTTTTTTTGATTCCCAATTTTTTAAAATAATTGGGATGTCATTTTCAGATACAACGCTACGCTTGTCATCGAGGGAATATCTATCGGCATTCATCTCATAGAATCGGACTTGTTCGGTAGGCTTGCCCTTTGTAAATACTAAAACCGATGTAGCCACCCCTGAATAGGGTTTAAAAACTCCTGAAGGCATGCTAATCACTCCTTGGAGGTCACACTTTTCAAGGAGAGTTTGTCTTATAGATTGATGAGCTTTAGTGGAGTCAAAAAGGACGCCATTTGGAACAATTACTCCTGCTCGACCACCATCTTCCAAGTGGTCAATGATCCATTTTAAAAAGAGAAATTCTGTGGATCGAGAATTAAATCCAGTGCAAAGATCTTCCTGTACGCTTTCTTGCTGAATCTTTCCGGCAAAGGGTGGATTTGCTAAAATAACTGAGAATTTTTGCTTGGAATAACCACCTGCAAGGGATGTTGTAAGAGTATTGTGATAAGCAACTTTAGCTTTAGGCAGGCGGTGGAGATACAAGTTAAGTGCTGCAATCTTTACCATATTGGTGTCATTGTCCAAGCCCCAGATAGCTTTCTCATCCAGAAAATCTCATTGCTTTGGTTTTAAAAGAGACCCTATTGCTCCAGGTCGATTTCCTTTTGAGGCTTTGGGGCCGATATTAGGGCCACCAGCGAAAAGAATCCATGAAATCGTAAAAGCACCTGACTCAATATGTGGGAACAGTTTGCTGGCTGTTGCTGCGCTCATAACGCAACGTCATGCCGATGTTCACATCGATGGAAGGGTACACCCTCTTTCGTTATTTATCTTAACGGTGGCGGAATCGGGAGACCGAAAAAGTGCCGTTGAAAAAATTGTCCTTAAGCCCATTCAGAGCTTTGAGAAGGCAATGTTTAAAGACTATAGCCATCAGATAAAATCTTATAAAGATAGTTTGGATATATGGAAAATCCAAAGGGGCAGTATTCTCAAGGATTCAGATTCTGAGAAAATTAAATCACAGCTTCGTCAATTAGACAATGAACCTACTCCCCCTCTCTTGCCCCACTTGCTTTTAGAGGAGCCAACTTTTGTAACCAAGATAAGGTTGATGACGTGCTTATCCTTTGCTTTAAAGAGTATGCAATTCACGGAATCAAACTCAAAGAATACAGAAAGCAAATTGAAGGTTCTCTAGACGAGCACGTTAAACTTGATGTGATTTCGCTTCAGCAGAAAAAGAAGGTTATGAACGCGCTCTTTTGAGTGCTAAGCCGGATTTTAGGAAATACTTTACCTTTTTTTGAATCTAAGGTAGCCTTTGTCTTTGTTGCTTTTGTAAGGCCAGAGTGCCGAGAAAATTTAAAAAAAAGCGCTCAATAAAAGGAGAAAAAATATGTCAGCGGGAGAAATATTGAAGTATTCTCTTTATTTATTTTTTGGCATAGTC
>JAUHQH010000044.1 GCA_030408485.1 Candidatus Neptunichlamydia sp.
TAACAAGAACAATTTAATCTAATGGATGCAAAGACCAAAGGGTTAAATTGAAACGATCTCTCATCTCTAAGAATTATCTGCTTATAAATTTTAGAATAGAGTAAGTTAGCTTGAGTTCGCCCTTCATATTTTTTGCATTTCTCTTAATTCTTGTTATGCTGCTTAGCTTACCAACGTTTCGATTTCATCTGGACTCGATTTCCTATATTTATGCTATTTATTTCTACTTGGAGTTTTTTTGCTACTATTCCTAATATGCTTGTATTTAGAAGGATAGGAAAAATAATCAACTCCATGAGTGATCTCCTGTGTTTAAGGTTCCAGAAAAAAGACCCTGGTATACTTTCGTTTGGAATCCAGAAAAACGCTTCACCTTTGCAAAGAAGGTAATAGTGGGCAAATTTGCACATCGGTCCCATATCTACTGATTCTCAACTACCTTAGCTCTCTAGACCACGATCAAAGTATGGAAAAATAAGGACTTCTAAGCTGGAAGGTATCTCGTCTTTCCTTCAGATGGCTAGCTAAAGGCCCTCTATCCAAAGTTCTCGACATCCTACTTGAGTGACAAAGGTTTTAAAACAACCATTTTTTGAGAATCGGTGGGTCAGGATTACTATTCTTGCTTGCTCTCTTAAATCTCATTTCTCCTTTCCTTCTCGGTGCATTGCTTTTTCTGAATGTATTGATAGCTGTTAGAAGCCCTTATAGCTTAGATGGGGCCTATCAGATGCATCTTATCTATTTGCCTTTGTTCTATAGGTGCAGCTTTTGGAGTGGAATCACAGGTATCAATTCTCTGTTTGTGGTTCGTTGTTGCTGAGTTGATTATAGCCTACTTTATTTCAGAGATCACAAAATTTTTTTTCCCATTTGGCGCAAGCCTTATGACAGAACTTGTGGGCTATGTCATCGTTTTGTACGCCTTTCCTTATCCAGAATGACACCTCAAAACCCCCTTTATTTCTCACCTCTATAAGGAGCAACCTTTAGGAAAATAGAAAAAAATTTTCCTAGACACCTTTTTCCTGATAGCATTGTAGTATGTGATGAAGTCAGTGAAAAATTGGTTTTTAAGTCTGAGGCTGTGATCAAGGTGTTAAGTGTGCTCACTCAAGCCATGGAAATCCATTGGTTTCATTCTGAGTGGGGTTCCGTTGTATTTCCCGAATTCCCCACCTTAGCAATCGGTTGTCCCTGCTGGATCGTTTCTCCTTTTTTAACGAGTAGCGTGTCTTTCATCAGATGATCCAAAATCACAACCACCTCAGAATCCTTATTTCTTGATAGCTAAATAGAGTTTCCTGCTGGATGAGAGGAGTTCATTTCTCTAGGAGCTAAATCTTCATGTTCATCGACTGCATCTATAATGACTCTATCGCAAGAGCTATAAACGGTAGTCTCATAGATGAAAAAGTCTTTTAATTGGCTTGGGAAAAGGGAACTTGCTCTAAAGCCGTAGGAGTTCAGTTTTGTGATGTCCGTAGCATATCTTTGCGCAGAAACAGAGAAATGATGATTGATAATGGGATTAGATCCTCCGTGGATCACGTAAAAATTTTTCCATTTAAGAAGAAGTTCCATTGCAACGGAAGATTTAGGATGCGTAGACCCCATAAATGCCTAAAGTAATACGAGCTGCGAAAAAACAAATCACGCACAAATAAATGATATTCAGCAATAACTGATTGATTGGTAGGATCTTAAAGTAAAAGACTCTATCGACATTAAAAAAGGATTTTACTGCACTTCTTAAGTAAAACTGAAAGCGATCAAATGGCAAAAAAGATGCCGGACCAAGCTAGAAGAGAAAGGTTGGGGATTTTGGCCTGCTTCTGAGCTCAGGACTCAAAATCTTACGAAATTGCACAAAATAAGGTTTATTGGGAATCTTTATTTAACACAAAAGAAAGAAAAAGAGTTATTAAATTAGAAAAAATAAGCCATCTAATGTAATATTTAGTTTTAGCTTTTTCGATTGCTTTATTTTTCTTTTTGAATAGCACGTTGGTCTTTGCATATTCTTCCTATCTTTCTACGGGTAGATTCTATATTAATAATGCTATGGACAATATTTTTCAATTCATCAGGTATTTCATTATGTACTTTGAAGTGACTATGATTTTTTGCCATGGATTACAGATTCCCTTTCTTCAAATATATTCTTCTAAATCCTATTACTGATTGTGAAACCTCCAATAAAATTCATCTAGATATCGATATAAATATTTTGCACTTACATGATGAAACTGCACCTTAAAACCTCTTTTGAGAATAGCCCAAAAGCTTTCGATGGTATTTGTATGAGCATCGTCACAAATATACTGCCTTGTGCTATGATTGGCCGTCTTATGATTTATTAGCTTAGAAAATGGCTTGTAGCCTAAGAAATCATCGGTCATTAATGTTGTTGAAGTTATGTCAATATTTCCAAGAATGAACTTTTTTAGAGAATTGAAGTTCAACTTCTTATCGCCTTTCTGGTGCTGAGCCAAAACTGAACCATTCCTCTCTACAATTCCTATAACACATTCTTTCTTAGTTCCTATACCACGCTTATTCTTTGGCGTATCATCATCAGAGTTGTTTTTTCTTCTAGGTTTTCCACCAACATATGTTTCATCTGCTTCGATAATCCCTTTGAGCAGATCGGTATCGTTTGTTTTCATGGCTTTTTTGATTTTGTGCATCATTGAACCATACTGTAGGTCGTCTCATACCCAAACCTCTCGCTGCTTGACAGGCAGATAACTCTTTTTTTGCATTAATCATTAAGGTTATTAGAAGGAACCATTTTTGTAATGGTACTTTAGTGCCATGAAAGATAGTCCCGACTGTAACGCTGAAAGACCTATGACGTTCATTGCAATGATATCTTTCTGATATCTTTCTTTTTCTAATGCTTTATATGTGTGCTCAGATTCACAATATGCACATTACTTCATTATATCTTTCCTTCGCCTAAAGGGTGAGGGATTATATGACCTCCAGGGGGACATTGAGCGGCTAATGCTAATTCTTAGTGTTGCAAGTTATATCATTTTGATAGATGGTGTTACTAGGCAGTGTCAACAGGGACGAGACCGAAACCGCCACAATCAAAAAAAAGAGAAAAGAAGTCTCGTC
>JAUHQH010000045.1 GCA_030408485.1 Candidatus Neptunichlamydia sp.
CCTTAAAAAAACGAAATAAAGCCATGGCAAGTTAAAAGCTGGTGCATTCCTAGCGTTAGCTCTGAGTTTGTGTATAGATTTGTATGAAGAAAGCTATCAGGAATCTATCTCGACTTGTATTGGGAGAAAGAAGCATCAGGATTATGAGGGGACATCAATTTATCCGTATTTTTACAGTCATTACGAGGATGGAGACATGTCAAAGTTGACGATTATTTTTCAAAAGGGAAAAATCAGAGTTGTCATGGATAACCCCACCGCTCATAAGCTTGGATCACTGCATGAAATCTATCCTCCCGAGGAAGCTCGAAGAATAGGAATCCATTACACACCAAAACATCCCAGCTGGGTTAAACATGACTGAAATTGAAATTTCAGCATTATCAAGGGAATGCCTTAGGCGCCGACTTCCTTCACAAGAAATGTTGAAACGAGAAATAATTAAGATGCGTTAGAAGTAGAAACGATAAGAAATCGTAACAGCCTCATTGAGTACTAGCAAATTATTTGTGAATGGGGTAGAATCGTTCCCTATGAAACCAAAAGATTTACTCTATCCTTACAAGTGGGAAGATCGTCACCCACTACTAAAAGATAAAATTTTTTATGTTCCTGAATATTACCAAGAGCATAAAAAAGAGCTATTTCCAAACCTCCAAGAGTACTTTGGAAATGATCATCCTATCTATTTAGAATATTGTAGTGGAAATGGAGAATGGATTCTTAATCGAACCATGGAAAATCCTGAGATCAATTGGATTGCTGTTGAAATGTGGTTTGAAAGAGTGCGAAAAATCTACTCGAAGACTGCGAATTATGGTGTCGAAAACCTATTGATTATTTCAGGAGAAGGACTGACATTTTCTCGAGAGTATCTTTCGAACAAAAGTTTAGATAAAGTGTATATCAATTTTCCCGATCCCTGGCCTAAAGATCGTCATGCTAAGCACCGGATTATTCAATGCCCTTTTGTAGAGGAACTTCGTCGGACAGTAAAGAAAGGGGGTCTGGTCACTTTAGTGACGGATAATGCTTCTTATAAAGAGCAAATAGAGGATGAAATGAGGGGGTGGCCAAAAATCGAAGCCTCTCATGAAAACTATGGGTCCTCATTCTTTGAGCGCCTTTGGCGTTCTCATGGACTCCCTATCCACCATCTATGTTATGCCAATCGTTGATCACCGAGGCTTTGATCCTTTTCACAAGACACTCCATTCTATTTCATTAGATGCTTCCTTAAGGTCTGATCTAACATGGGACATAAAAAGTGATGATTCCCATATTATTTGGGAGTTAGACTTTGATATTCAAACGCTGAATCCCGCTCATTTAGCTTCTTATCAACTGGCGATCAAAAGTTTCATCGAAAGGATTTGGGAAAAGCATCAGGAAAACACGTTAGGATTGATTCTATATAAAGGAAAAGTTCCTTCGTTTAAAATTGAAGACTTTGCAGACTACCTTCATCATATTGCAGTAGGGCTTCCTGATGAAGTTCCTCCCTTTGCTCTTTTCGACTGCCAAGGAGATCCGTTAAAGTTCTCTAAAGAGATTTTCCCTCATATTCATTTAGGTTTTCGATCGCGACCTATTGGAGCTATTCAGTGGGGAGAAAGATTAATTCCTCGTCGGTACGATGCAAAAATAGGAGTTGCCCTTCCTCTTCGCGAAAAAGGTCTCCAATTTGATGAAGTCGATCAGTGTCTCCGTTTTCTTGATCAAGAGAAAACTCCTTACCGATTGATTGCTGAGCCGTATCTTACTGAAGAATGGGATGATTTAGATGAGATCATTATTTTTCCTACGCTGATTTCGGCTTGGGGACTTCGGATGGTACAGGGGTTTGAGGCAGCAGGAGGAAGAATAAAAAGATTCGGGGTAGAGGGATTCGAACCCCCGACCTTCTGCTCCCAAAGCAGACGCGCTAGCCAAGCTGCGCTATACCCCGAAAAAGATTAGCAATCTTATCGAATTCTTTGATTTCTAGCAAGGGGATATTTCATAGACCTTTTCTTAAAAAACGCCAAAGCTTTTATAAATAAAAGTGTTTTAGTTTCACGCGAGCCTCTTCACTAAAAAATCCCCGTAAGACTGTTGCATTTCTTATCGTTTCTGGTTCTAACGCATCCTATTTTTCTCGTTTCAGCACTTCTTGTGAAGGAAGTCAGCGCCTAACGACCATAAGCTATTCTCTTGATAATACTGAAATTTCAATTCCAGCCATGTTTAACCAGCCGGGATGCTTCTCTTTTAACACCTTATCAAAACCTTTTTCTAAATATTTTTGCCGAGTATTTTGAACAGTAGCCGCGCAACATTTTGAGATAGATGTGATTTCTTCATCTTTTCTCCTTTTGGTACAGTTTTGTAAGAGCTCCTTATGAACGGGTTTTTTCACAAAGAAAAAGGATTTACCACCACCTTTTTTTTGGCTCTGGCAAGAATCACTTCATCATTCAATTTTACCTATACATCCTGGAGAGGATAGCCAAAGCTGGTCTGATTTGCGGGAGATTATCCTGCTATCCTATTTTTTCTTCCTTTTCTGGTGAATGACTTACCCCTGCGAGTAACCGTTGTATAACAACGAAGAAGAGGAAAAGAAGCTTCTGTAGCTCCCATACATCTCAATTCAAAAAAAGATACTTGCATAGATCACACAAAGTGATGTATGTGTAAAAATATGTCTGCTTTTAACGAGTATCCATCTATTGAGAAGCTGAAAAAGCTTGCAGAAAAGCCTTATGACCTTTCCAAAGAAGGGAATCTAACACCCAAGCGTGTAAGCCAGCTTAAGTCTGAATGTTTAAACCTTAAACTCCTATATGGAACAGAACGTGTTAATGAAAAGACTCTCGAAGCTCTTTTTGATTTAGCTAAAGAAGCAAATGTTTATGAAAAAATGAAAGCGATGCAAGCTGGAGTTGTGATTAATAAGATTGAAGGGCATGAGAGTGAAAACCGCATGGTTCTTCATACTGCAATGCGTGACTTCTTCGAACGGCAAAATGAAGCAGAAGAAGCAAAGCAAGCTGCAGCTCTTGCTTATGCTGAATTAGAAAAACTGAAGGCTTTTCTAGATAGTATCGAGAAAGAAGGGTTTACCGATATGATTCAGGTGGGAATTGGAGGATCGGAACTTGGTCCAAAAGCCATTTATCTTGCCTTAGAAGCTTTCAAAAGAGAAGGAAGGCGTGTTCACTTTATTTCTAATATCGATCCCGATGATGCGGCACATGTTCTTCAGCAAGTCGATTTCAATAAGACTCTTGTTGTGATTGTATCAAAATCAGGAGCAACCCTTGAGACATTAACGAATGAAGAGCTTATTCGGAAAAAGTTTCTAGATGAGGGGCTCTCTCCAAAAAACCATTTTCTTGCAGTAACAGGAAAGAGGAGTCCTATGGATGACCCAGAGAAATACCGAAAATCCTTTTTTATTTGGGATTACATCGGTGGGCGGTATTCTGCAACATCGATGGTTGGATGCGTCATACTCGCTTTTGCTTTAGGAATGGAGAAGCTTTTAGATTTTCTTAGAGGAGCCTCTTATATGGACAAGGTTGCTTTAGAAGAAGATCCCAATGCAAATCTCCCTTTACTTTCCGCTCTTTTGGGGATTTGGAATCATAACTTCTTGAATCTTCCAACAACGGCGATTATTCCTTATTCTCAAGCCCTTTCTCGTTTCCCTGCACACCTTCAACAATGTGATATGGAATCTAATGGGAAACAGATTGATAAACAGGGGAATCCTGTAGATTTCTGGACAGGACCCATCATTTGGGGAGAACCAGGAACAAATGGGCAACACTCTTTCTATCAACTCATCCACCAAGGAACCATTCCTGTTTCTGTGGAATTCATTGGTTTTGCTAAGAATCAATATGGTGAAGACAATGAATTTAAAGGAACGACTTCACAGGAAATGCTTCTTTCTAATCTCTTTGCTCAGTCGATTGGGCTTGCAACAGGGCAAAAATCGGAGAATCCGAACAAATTTTCCCCAGGAAATCGCCCTAACCGAATTCTCTTAGCTGAAGAGTGCGATTCCTATACCATAGGAGCAATTCTTTCTTATTATGAGAATAAAATCGCCTTTCAGGGTTTTATTTGGGATATTAATTCTTTTGATCAAGAGGGAGTCCAACTCGGAAAAGTTCTGGCCAATAAGATCATTGATCAATTCGCTAAAAAGACGAAAGAAGAATCCTTTGAAGATGACTTTCCTCTAGGGGCTGTTTACATCGATCAGCTCAAAAATATTTAAACTCCAGTAAAAGAGCAAGGTTTTCCGAATTTTGCTTTTCGATGTTCTTCGCAAATGGTTCCAATAAGAGAAATAATAATGCCATTTATCAAAAATAATAATAAGAAGTGGCCCAGAGATTTTCCATAGACTTGTTGCGATTTAAATCTTTAGATTCTTTTGATAAAGTTTTTCAGAAGAATGTATGAAGGAGCCCAGATGATTGGAGGATTGTTAAAACGAGCTAAACGGGAAGAACGGACCATGAGAGCTATAACGGGCGTCAGTATTAGTCACTCACCTTACACCTCACGCAAAAGGAGGTTGAAATTTTTTGTTGAAAAGGATATTTTTTCCTCCGATTGAGGAAATCATCAATAACAAAAAACGAGCTGTTTAGATCTCAATTAAAGGAAACCAAAAAGAACGAAGTATCCTTTGAGGATGTCCTTGCAGATAATTGGTTTGGAGCAAAGAAAAAAAGTATCAAAATTTGAAGACATTTAGAGTTGGAAGATGGTGAAAAAAGGACAGTCTACTTAACTTATTTAAAAGACCTTTCATTTCCTGCAGGTCTAACAAAGAAGGTTTTCAAAACGAAGATGGGTCTATAGGAGAATGACATCTCGCTTACTAACGATTTGAGAAGTGATGCTGAAAAAATCTATGAGATCTATCAGAAACAGTGGAGAATAGAAGAATATCAGAGGTCAATAAAACAGAATACAAGCTTCAAGAAAATCTCCAACAAAAGTTGTTTTTAAGTAAATTACACAGAAGACCCAGATATTTGCTTCGATTGTCGCTTACCTCCAAATTGGAAATGTTGAGAGTGAAGACAAAATTAAACAGATCATTTTGGATAGTCAGCTTGTCTCATAATGAATTCTCCTTGTCATAATATGAACAAAACTAGCAATAATCATCCCAATGGATGCTGTAGCGATCACGTCGCTTAAATAATGGTCTAAAAGGAATGGGCGACTGAGTGATAGTAGAGTGGCTAAGGAATAAAAAAGGATGCGAAATCTTGGGAAAAGACAAACAAGAGAGGTAGCAAGAATAAAGGCTGTTAACGTGTGTCCTGAAGGAAAAGAGTGGTAGTGGTGGCTCCATTCCAGACCATGAAACCCATAAACCCCTTTTTTTAGAAAAATATCGGGTCGAGCCCTTCCAAGTAAGATTTTAAAAACTCTAGCAAAAGCAACAGAAAGGCATTGACTCACTGTGATTTCAAAAAGGGGGAGAGTCCAATGGCTTTGCTTAATGCGTGCGATGATAAAAGCTCCTGTCCACAAGAGCAGATGAAGCGGAGGATAGATTAAAAAGGAAAAAACTTTCCATATTGGAAATGGGTGACTTCCTATCAGAGGAAGGAGTTCGCGATCTAGAAAAAGATAAGACAGGCCCGATAGAAAAATTAAAAAAAGGGCTTTTCGAAAAGGGGGGCTGCTATTAGTATTATCCATTAGAATATTGAAGTTTATACACACCATGTTTTAGCTGTCTCTTATACACATCT